>JBJTAZ010000214.1:0-19693 GCA_046091085.1 Nitrospiraceae bacterium | reverse complement strand
CGCCCCGCCCGCCGCCACCACCCCCTCTCCTGCCAAGAGCGAGTCCGGCGGAAGCAGCGGCAGCTCCGCGCCGAGTCAGCCTGCCAGCACATCCTCCTCGACTTCCACCTCGAAAACGTCCTAGCCGGCTAAGCCGATCGCAGGCTTAATCCGCCCGTTAGCCTTTTTTCTTAGGCTGCGTCTTTGCCTGAGACTTAGCAGCCGGTTTCTTCTTGGCCGGAGCCGGCGCGGGCTTCGTCGCCACCTTTGGGGCCGCCTTCGAACTGGACTTGCCCAGCTTGGCGGTCTTTTCCCGCTCCGCATCCAAGGCTTGCTTGAGGTTGGCGACGTTGGCGGCCAACTCGCGATTCAACCGCGACAGCTCATCCAATCGTGCCTGGAGTTCCTCCTTGGCCTTCACCGCATCCTTCACCTGATTGTCCAAGTTGGCCCGCTCTGCCGCCGCCGTTTGGACCTCGGCCTTGAGCTGCTCGATCTGAGCCTGGAGCGCCGGAGGCCAGTAATCGCAGCCGGTGAGCGCCACAGCCATCCCCGCCGCCAACATCAGTCTCCCCACGCCGATCCGCATTGCAGACGTCATGCTTGTCCACTCCTTCCTTCATGGATCGTGAGATGCCTATCGAGCTTGCCTATCATACCTATTGCTGACCGCCTCACGCCAACCCCACCTCGGTGAGAATCGCCGCAATCTGCACCTTGGTGATCGGGCCTTCCCGCAACACACGAAGCGGCCCGCCGACATCGACGACCGTCGAAGGTTGCGCCGCGGGCGTCGGCCCGCCGTCGAGAATCAGATCCAAATCGGCGCCCAGAGCCAGGTCCACTTCCTCGGCGGTCCTCGCCGGAGGCGCGCCGGAACGGTTCGCGCTCGTGCCGGTCAAGGGTCCGGTCCGTCGCAATACTTCCCGCAACAGAGGACAAGCCGACCACCGGACGCCAACCGTCCCGGTCCCGGCGGTCAGGTCATCGGGCAACCCCTCGGCAGCGGGAAACACGATCGTGAGCGGACCGGGCCACAACCGCTGCATCAACACGCGCGCGGCACATGGCACATCGGCAACCAAAGACAACAGTTGGGACTCGTCGGCAATCAATACGAGCAGCGGCTTGCCGTCGGCGCGGCCCTTGATGCGACAGACGCGGGCAATCGCCTCAGCCTGAGCCGGCGCAGGGCCGACCGGAGCACCGATCGCATAAAAGCTTTCCGTCGGCAGGGCCATGACTCCGCCGGCCTGCACAAGGCGATCCGCCTCATCCAACGCCACGTTGAACGCCGCTCGGTCGGCCATATTCAGCGTCACCCTACGAGCCACAGTCACTCCCTCTTGGACCATCGCCGGCACGCCTTCACCCACCGGATCGAATCGCGCGGGCGCCGATGTCGGACCGGAAATGGCAACCGGAAAACGAAATGGCGCGAGCCTGCGCATAGGCTCGATTTCGGGCGTCCGCCAATCCCTTGCCGCTTGCGGTCACCCCCAAAACTCGCCCCCCCGCCGTCACCACGGCTCCGCCTTCCCGCTTCGTGCCTGCGTGAAACACCACCACTTCGGAGCCGGAAGGGGCCTCCGGAAGACCGACAATCGGCGTCCCTGTGGCATAAGCGCCAGGATACCCGCCGGCGGCCAGGACCACGCAGACGGCGGCCCGGTCGTGCCATTCAATTTGAATCTGGTCCAGCCGATGCTCCACGACCGCCTCCAGCACCGACACCAAATCGGTTTTCAAGAGCGGCAGCACCACCTGCGTTTCCGGATCGCCGAACCGGGCATTGAACTCCAGCACGTAGGGCTTGCCGCCCACGATCATGAGGCCGGCATACAGAACCCCTTGAAAGGGACTGCCCATTTTCGACAGGGCCTCGATCGTCGGACGCAGCACCAGTTCCAGCACCTGGTCGCGCAAGGCCGGCGTCGCCAAGGGAGCCGGTGCATAGGCTCCCATCCCGCCTGTATTGGGGCCTGTATCTCCATCCCCCACCCGCTTGTGATCCTGCGCGCCGACCATCGGCACGACCGTCTTGCCGTCTGCAAACGCCATCAGGGTCAGCTCTTCGCCGTCCAGAAATTCTTCGATGACCACCCGGCGGCCCGCCTGTCCAAATGCGTCCTTTTCCAACATATCTGTCACGGCCTGTTCTGCTTGCTCGCGGTCAGAGGCAATGACCACGCCCTTGCCTTGCGCAAGCCCATCGGCCTTCACCACGAGTGGGAACGGATGCCGTTCGAGGTAGTCCAGCGCCGGCTTCCGCCGAGCGAAGCTGCGCGCAGCGGCCGTGGGAATCCGCTGGCGGACCAACAGGTCTTTCGTAAAACTTTTGCTGGCCTCGATCTGCGCGGCGGCGCGAGTCGGCCCAAAGATGCGGAGCCTGGCTTTCCGGAATTCGTCCACAATGCCAAGCGCCAGCGGCGCTTCCGGCCCGACCACGGTCAGATCGATCTTCTCCGTCGTCACGAAGGATTTCAGCTCAGCGATATCGTCCGACTTGATCGGCACACATGTCGCCAATTGTTCGATGCCAGCATTGCCCGGCGCACAAAAGAGGGAGGACACCCGCGGACTCTGCGCCAGTTTCCAGACGAGGGCATGTTCGCGGCCCCCGCTACCGATGACGAGAATTTTCACGGTACAACCTTGCTGAAAGAAAAGCTGGAGAATCGTAACGGGTGGGAAGTTGCTTCAGAATGCGGCCACACTCCAAGGCCATCAGTGCCTGAAATGTCTCATACCGGTCAGAATCATCGCCATCTGATGTTCATCCGCCGCAGCGACCACTTCCTGGTCCCTGATGGATCCGCCGGGTTGAATGACCGTGGCAATCCCCGCTTGCGCCGCCGCGTCCAATCCATCCCGGAAGGGGAAGAAGGCGTCCGAGGCCATCACGCAACCCTTCACCGGCAACACCGCCTTCATGCCGGCCAGCTTGACGGAATCCACCCGGCTCATCTGGCCTGCCCCGATCCCGACGGTCTGCCCGGGCCGCGCATAGATGATGGCGTTGGACTTCACATGCTTGCAGACCTTCCAGGCAAAAGCACAGGCCTCGTACTCCTCGTCCGTGGGCTTGCGCTTGGTCGGGACCGTCAGTTTCCGCAGGTCGCCCAGCGCGCCCAAATCGCGGTCTTGCACGATGAGCCCGCCCACCAGCTTCTTGAGATCCATGCCGTCGCGCACCGTCATCGTGAGCGGCCCGACGTCCAGCAAGCGCAGGTCCTTCTTGCGCTTCAGCTCGGCCAGCGCATCCGCGTCATAGCCTGGGGCCACGACGACTTCGACGAAGGTGGAGGTGATTTCCTTAGCCGCGGCCAGGTCTACCGGGCGATTGAAGGCAATGACGCCGCCGTAGGCCGACACCGGATCGGTTTCCCGCGCCTTCACGTAGGCCTCGACGGCGCTCGCGCCCAAGGCCACGCCGCAGGGCTTGTTGTGTTTCACGATGACGACGGCGGTCGAGTCGGTGAACTCCTTCGCCAGCTCCAAGGCTGAATTCGCATCCAGGAAGTTGTTGTAGGACATGGCCTTGCCGTGCAGCGTTGTGGCGCGGGACACCGACGGCTCGCGGGCGCCCAACTCGCGATAAAAGGCTCCCTGCTGATGCGGGTTCTCCCCGTACCGAAGCGTTTCCACTTTCTCGAAGGTCAACGAGAGGAGCGGCGGGAATTGCGCGCTCGCTCCCTGCTGTTGAGCCAGATAATTGGCGATGAGGCTGTCGTAGCGGGCCGTATGCTGGAAGACCTTGCCCGCCAGCTCCCGACGCAACTCCTTGGTCACTTGGCCGGCTTTGAGCGCCTCCAGCACCCGACCATAGTCGGCCGGGTCCACGACGACCGCAACATCCTCGTGGTTCTTGGCCGCAGAGCGGAGCATGGACGGCCCGCCGATATCGATGTTTTCAATGGCCTCTTCGAACGGGCAGTTGGGTTTGGAGATGGTGGCTTCGAAAGGATAGAGGTTCACGACCACGACATCGATGGGACCGATCCCCTGCTGCTGCATCTGCGCGACATGCTGCGGCAGCGAGCGGCGCCCAAGAAGGCCGCCGTGAATCTTGGGATGCAGGGTCTTGACGCGGCCGTCCAGGATCTCCGGTGAGCCGGTGTAGGCGGCCACGTCCGTCACCGTCACGCCAGCCTCCCGCAAGGCCCTGGCCGTGCCGCCCGTCGAAAGGATTTCCGCGCCGAGCGCGGCCAATCCCTTGGCCATCTCAACCACGCCGGTCTTGTCCGAGACACTGATCAACGCCCGCTTGATTCCGGCCATGGCCTCTCCCCTCGTCACGCAGTTGATGCCGTCAAAAACGCGGCAAAGAATATCAGATACCTTCGCGGAGTTTCAAGGCGAGCACGGGGCACATGAGACGAATTGCCCTCCCCCTCGCTTGAGGGGAAAGGCCAGCGTGAGAGAACAATGAAAGGCTATTGCGCGCGCTCGACCAAGCGGCCAGCGCCCTTACGGAGCAGGTCAGGACTGGCCAAGAGTTGCGGCGTCTGTTCGTTGTTGAACTGCTTGCGAGCCACTCGCTGCACCTGCGGCCTGACATATTCGAACAGTTCCACCATCTCAATCGAACCGTCCTTATTGAGATCTCCGGCTCCTTGCAGGCCTTTCAAGAAGAAATAGGTCAGCAGGCCATGGCCCTTCTCTGCATAGGCGCTGGACGTCTGATCGCCCGAACTGGCGGCCAGCACTACCGTCTTTCCGCCAGCAACCATAAAGTTTTCGACAGAGAGCACCATTGGCTTGGCCCCTTGAGCCAACACCGACCGCCCGCCCGCTCCAGAGAAGCAGGAGTCCAGCACAACGGTGATATCCTTAGCCGGCAGTTTGTCGAGTGCTGCATAGAGCCGCTTCAGCGGGTAGCCGGTTTTCTCGATGAAGGTGGGGTCGCCATCGTACGGCACCAGAAACGCATCGCCGGATTTTGTGTTGGGCGTGCCATGTCCGGAGTAATAGATGAAAACGGAGCTATCCTTCTCTACATTGTTCGGCAGCCAGGCCTCGAAATACTTCTCCATATCCGTTCGAGCTGCCTTGTCGTTGACCCGCACCACGACATTCTCTTCAGGATAGCCGAGAACCTTGGTCAGATACTCGCCCATCAGAATCGCGTCCCGATCGGCAAAGTCCGCCTTGGGCAGTTTTTCACGGTACTGCTCGATACCGACAACAAGCGCGTAGGCATTCTTCTTGAGCGGGGCTTTCGCAGGAGGCACGCGATCTACGTCGCTCGGCGGGATCGTCGCTTGTTGAGGGGCCAATGCCGCTTGCCGCTGAAGCGCGCCGGTCTGTGCCGTTTGCGCCTGAATGAGCAGCAGCATGACGTCCCTGTGCCCGCCTCGTTTGGCATAATCCAGGGGAGTCATCCCATTGATGTCCGTGACGCGGGGGTCGGCGCCACGTTCCAATAAGGCGCGCACGGTCTCAAGATGGCCTTGATGAGCCGCCATGCCCAACGCGGTCATGGTATTGGGATCAACTTCGTTGACATCAACACCCTGGTCCAGCAAAGCCAAGACCATCTGTGTGTCTCCGCGCCCGGCTGCGTCCGTGAACGGAGTCGTGCAGCCGGCCAAGAGGATGACAAGGGGGAGCCACAGGGACTGCTGTCGCGGAAACAGCATCTTCAGTCGATTCATGGCCGTTAGTATTGCACGGGCAGCGAAATACGTCCACTGAACGTATGAACCTCAAGGACCGCGCCAAGCCGTGCTGAACGGCTAGAGAAAATCGTCGAGTCGCGGGGACTCAGTCCGACAAGGTCACTCCGAGAAGCGCGGAGGCCACAAGGATCGGCACACCTGCCTCCACCCTTTCCATTGACTTCCCAGGGGGGTGCGACTACAATTTCCCCACTGAGGTACCCCCCGTGCCGGCCCAATTCGTCCACCTACACTTACATACGCAATACAGCCTCCTCGACGGAGCGAACCAGATTGACCCGCTGATTCAACAGGTCAAGGGCTTCGACATGCCGGCTGTGGCCATCACGGACCATGGGAACATGTTCGGCGCCATCGAGTTCTACCAGAAGGCCAAGGCCGGAGGCGTGAAACCGATTATCGGCTGCGAGGCCTATTTGGCTCCGGGGAGCCGCACCACCAAAGACAGCGGCCTGGCCCACAACGACTACTACCACCTGATCCTGCTCGCAGCCAATCTAAAGGGTTACCAGAATCTCATCAAGCTGGTCAGCAAAGCCTACCTGGAAGGCTTCTACTACAAGCCGCGCATGGACAAGGACTTGCTCAAGGAACATCACGAAGGGCTGATCGCCCTGTCCGGCTGTCTCAGCGGCGAAGTCGCCTACCTGATCGGGCAGAAGGACATGGAGGGCGCGACGAAGGCGGCCGGCGAGTACCAAGAGATCTTCGGAAAGGATCATTACTATCTGGAGATTCAGGCCAACGGGCTGGATCACCAGCGGATCGCGAACATCGGCCTCCTGGAGATCCACAAGAAGCTGGGTATTCCGCTGGCCGGCACCAACGACTGCCACTATCTGAAGAAAGACGACGCCAAGCCGCACGACGTGATGCTCTGCCTTCAGACCGGCAAGACCCTGAATGATCCGAACCGGATGAAGTTCGATACGAACCAGCTCTACGTCAAGTCCACCGACGAGATGCTGGCGGCCTTCGGCGAAACGCCCGATGCGGTCATGAACACCTGCCGCATCGCGGAACAGTGCGACCTGAATCTGCCGCTGAGCAAGAGTTATCTCCCCCAGTACAAAGTCCCGGAGGGAGAGACCCGCGAGAGCTATCTGGAGAAGCTCTCGTTGCAGGGGCTGGCCGACCGCCTCAAGGAACGGCCGCCCACCGCCCTGCGTGAGGCCTACGACCTGCGCCTGCGCGAGGAATTACTGGTCATCACCTCCATGGGCTATGCCGGCTACTTCCTGATCGTCTGGGACATCATCAACTATGCCCGCTCCCACGGCATCCCGGTCGGCCCAGGCCGGGGCTCGGCCGCCGGCAGCCTGGTCGCCTATGCGCTGCGGATCACCGACCTCGACCCTCTGGCCTATGGGCTCCTGTTCGAGCGGTTCCTGAACCCGGAGCGCATCTCCCTCCCCGACATCGACATGGACTTCTGCATGGACCGCCGGGGCGAAGTCATCAACTACGTGATCGACAAATACGGCAAAGACCACGTCTGCCAGATCATCACGTTCGGCACAATGAAGGCCAAGGCCGCGATCCGGGACGTGGGCCGGGTGCTGGAGATGCCCTATGCGGACGTGGACCGCATCGCCAAGCTCGTGCCGGACGATCTGAAGATGACCCTGGACAAGGCGCTGGAGCAGGAACCGCGCCTCAAGGAACTCACGGAGACCGACCCGAAAGTGGCGGAACTGATGGAGACGGCCCGCGCGCTGGAAGGCTTGGCGCGACATGCCTCCACCCATGCAGCCGGGGTCGTCATTTCGGACGAGCCCCTCACGGACCACGTCCCCCTCTACAAGGGCGCGAACGACGAAATCGTCACCCAGTACTCGATGGGCGACGTGGAAAAGATCGGGCTCGTCAAGTTCGACTTCCTCGGCCTCAAGACCTTGACCATGATCGACAAGGCCGAACGGCTGATCAACGCGAGGCGGCCCGACAGCCCGCCTTTCTCGACGGCCAATCTGGCTCTGGACGACGCCCAGACCTTCGCGCTGCTCTCCTCCGGCAAGACCATGGGACTCTTCCAGCTGGAAAGCGCCGGTATGCGCGACCTCCTGGTGGGGCTCCGCCCTGACCGGTTCGAAGACATCATCGCCATCATCGCCCTCTACCGACCGGGTCCGATGGACCTGATCCCCGACTTCATCAAGGCCAAGCAGGGCAAGATTCCCGTCACCGACTTCGGCATTCCCGCGCTGGAACCGATCCTCCAGGAAACGTACGGAGTGATCGTCTACCAGGAACAGGTGATGGCGATCGCCAACCAGATGGCGGGCTTCTCGCTCGGGCAGGCCGACATCCTGCGCCGCGCCATGGGCAAGAAAAAGCAGGAAGAAATGGACAAGCTCCAGGCCAAGTTCCTGGAAGGCGCCAAGCAACACAAGCTCTCCGAGAACAAAGCCCAGACCCTCTTCGAGTTGATCAAGAAGTTCGCCGGCTACGGGTTCAACAAGTCGCACGCGGCGGCCTATGCGCTGGTCACGTATCAGACCGCTTACTTGAAGGCCCACTATCCGACTGAATTCATGGCCGCGCTCCTGACCAGCGAAATGGGAAACACCGACAAGGTCGTGCGGTACATCAGCGAGTGTCGGGAGCTGGGCATCTGCGTGTTGCCGCCGGACGTCAACGAAAGCGACAAGGACTTCTCGGTGACGACCGAGGGGGTGCGGTTTGGCCTAGCCGCGATCAAAAATGTCGGGGACGGGCCGATCGAAGCCATTATCGAGGCGCGCATGCAACAGGGGCCCTATGCCTCCTTCTTCGATTTCTGCCACCGGGTGGATTCACGCAAGATCAACAAGCGAACCATCGAGTGCCTGATCAAGGCCGGCGCGTTCGATTCCACCGGCGCGGGGCGCGCCCAGATGGCGGCGGTACTCGACCGGACCGTGGACCAGACGGCGGCAGCCCAACGGGCCGCCTCCCACGGACAGACTAGCATCTTCTCGGCCATGGAGCCGGAAATGGACGCCGTAACCGGCCGCTCCGTCCTGCCCGTGGACGAGAGCTTGCCAAACGTGCCGGAATGGGATCAGGGACAGCGGTTGAAGTACGAGCGTGAACTGACCGGATTTTATATCACCGCCCATCCCTTGGCCCGCTACGAAGCCGCCATCGCCAAGTTCGCCACCACGAGCACGGAAAAGTTGGCGGACACACCAGATGGAAAAGAAGTCAAGCTGTGCGGCATCATCACGACCATCAAGAGCCTGACGACGAAGAAAGGCGATCGGATGGCCTACATCCAGCTCGAAGATCCTCAGGGCTTGGTGGAAGTGATCGTGTTCCCCAGCCTCTTCCAAGCCGCCGGCCCGCTCCTGACGGCGGAGAACATCGTGCAAATAACCGGAACTGTCGACCGGGCGGATAAGGGCGTTCGCATCAAAGGGACCAAAATCGAAGCCCTGCCGGAGCTTCAGACCCGTTCAGTGGCAAAGGTCAATCTGCATCTCGGCGACATACCCGCTGCGGCGAAGCGTCTACACCAACTCTACAGCCTGCTGAGCCGTCACCCGGGGCCTGCGGCAATTTCGCTGACGTTTCACCTAAGCCCTGACTTGGAAGCGGACACGGCCCCTCTCCCCAGCCTAACCGTGTCGCCAAGCGAGAAGTTCGTCACCGAGGTTGAGGCCTTGATGGGCAAGGGAACCGTGGCGCTGCTATAATGAAAGCATGCGCAAGCAATAACAATAGCTTACAACAGGAACATGAAAGACTACCTCGAGTTTGAAAAGCCGATCCGCGAACTGGAAGAGCGGATCGAAAAGTTAGCCGGTGCAGCAGCCGGCCGCGCATCTGCGCAGGATGAGATCCGTAAGCTGAAGGCCAAGCTGGCGCAAACCGAGACGGAGATTTATGCCTCCCTCTCGCCCTGGCAGCGCACCCAAATTGCCCGCCATACCCAGCGGCCCTCGATCCAGGACTACGTCAACGCCTTCTGCCGCAATTTCCTCGAACTCCATGGAGATCGGGCCTTCGCCGACGATCAAGCGATCTTGGGCGGGCTGGCAACCTTCGGCGGCCGTTCCGTCATGGTCATCGGCCATCAAAAGGGCAAGACGCTGAAGGAACGGATGCAGCGGAACTTCGGCATGCCGAATCCCGAGGGGTACCGTAAAGCCCTTCGCCTGATGAAACTAGCCGAAAAATTCGGGCGGCCGATCCTGACATTTATCGATACGCCGGGCGCCTACCCGGGCATCGGCGCCGAGGAGCGTGGCCAAGCGGAGGCCATCGCGCGCAACCTGCTGGTGATGGCACGGCTTCGAGTGCCGATCGTTTCCGTGGTGATTGGAGAAGGGGGCAGCGGAGGGGCACTGGCATTGGGTGTCGCCGACCGCGTCCTGATGCTGGAGCATTCCGTCTATTCGGTGATTTCACCGGAAGGTTGCGCCGCGATTCTGTGGGACAATCCCTCGAAAGCTCCGGATGCCGCAGATGCCCTCAAGATGACCGCCGGCGATCTGGCCGCCCTCAACATCATCGATGACATTCTCCCTGAACCGACCGGCGGGGCGCACCGCGACCCACAGGCCATGGCCGAACGAGTGGCCAAGGCCCTGACAACACACCTGTCTCGGTTGGAAGAACTGCCGCTGGAAGAACTATTGGCGCAGCGCGATCAGAAGTACCGTCAGATGGGAGCCTGCACCGACCCTTCAGTGGCGGCCTCCTGAGCCCATCACCGAAATCCCGCCGCCCCCCTACCCTGCCTAACCTGCCACGAGTTGATGCTTCGCCACCGGCACCCGCGCCCCCAATAATTGCTCGATGGCGTGGAGCTGGCCATTTTCTTCCGGGGTGACAAAGCTGGAGGCCCGCCCCGTGGCTTCGACACGGGCCGTTCGGCCGATGCGATGGACGTAATCCTCTGGGGAATTCGGCAGGTCATAGTTGATTACATGGGCGATCCCGGTCACATGGATGCCCCGCGCCATGATATCGGTTGCCACCAGCACCCGGTACCGCCCCCGTTTAAACCCTTCCAAGGCCTCACGCCGCTGGCCCATGGTCCGATCTCCGTGGAGCACCGCCACCGGAAGCCCGTCCGCTTGGAGCACCTTGCCCAACCGGTCCGCGCGCGACTTCGTGCGCGTGAACACCAGGGTAGACCCGGATTCCTCCTTCAGCAAACGACGCAGCAGCACAGTTTTCTGCTCCCGGCTGGTATGAAACAAATGCTGCTCAGCCCGCGTCGACACGGTCCCACTGGGAGCAATCTCGATCCGGACTGGATGCTTGAGGGTGGTCTTGGCCAGCGCAGCGACATCGCTCGGCATGGTGGCTGAAAAGAGGAGCGTCTGCCGCTCTTCCGGCAACGCGTCCAGAATTTGATTGATCTGCGCGGAGAACCCCATGTCCAGCAGACGATCCGCCTCATCAAGCACGAAAATTTGTATCGCAAGCACGTTGATGTTGCCCCGCCACATGTGATCGAGGACCCGGCCCGGTGTGGCCACCAGCACGTCCGGCCGTTGTCTCAGGGCCCGTTCCTGCTGGGCCATGTCCGCCCCCCCGACGATCAGCGTCGCATGGACATCGCGAGGCTTCCCGAGGAGATCAAAGGTTTTCTGGATCTGCATCGCCAGTTCGCGCGTCGGCGCGAGGATCAAGGCGCGAGGCCCCTCCCCTCCGGCAAGCCGCTCGACCATCGGAATCGTAAACGCCGCGGTTTTCCCCGTGCCGGTCTGCGCGCAGCCGATGATATCCCGCCCATCTAAGGCCGGAGGAATGGCACGGGCCTGAATGGCCGTCGGCGTGCTGTACTCGGCCTTGGCCACCGCCTGCAACATGGCTGCGGAAAGACCGAGGTCATGAAACGAATGGACCGTTGTTGTGCTCACACGTCATCCTTTGGTTGGGGTCGCTGCGGGGGGCAGGGAATCAACAAACGGAAGGCGCTCAGAAGGGAACGTACGCAGACCAGCCACTCCGGGTGAATCCAAACTCTCGCGGACCCAATCTCGATCCGTGCCTCGTACCGACCGCTGCTGCCGCCACGGACCGTTTGAATCGACAGCGAGTTCAATATACAGGAAAAACCCTATAGTGTCAATCGTACGGCCACTGCCCCTTTGCTCGCTCATCAAGGATTTTGCCACATGGCCCCATCGTGGACCGGGTTGAATTGATGAGTCAGCTTGACCGTATCCCCGTCACGGATCTTCGAGTCCAGACCTCCGACTTTCCGATTGACCGTCACGAGCAGCTCACCCTTGCCCATGAACGGCAGGAGCGCGCCGAGACGATCTTGGTTGGCTTCCAGCAACGCTTTGAGCGCGACCGGCTCCGCAACCTCGCACTGGACTTCGGATTCGCCGACCGCCTGCCGCAAGGTTTCCCCAAATAACAACAGCGTGACCATAGTCCCCTTTCTATCCTTGCCCCGCCTGGCGGTGACATCGGAAGCAATCCTGCCGTTTCGGATGCCGGTCCGGCAAAGGCCGGTCCTGTCCGACGGCGTGGCACCGGAGACAGTCTGTCTCGGCCGAGAGACCCCGATGAGCCGGGGTGATCGGAACCGGTGGATTCCGCTCGCGCGGCGATGGGAGCAACGACACCAAAAAGATGACCAGCCCCGCCGCCAGAAGAAACAGCCAGTCCGCTCGCCTGATCCTCATAAAATCGCCACCGAAGGCGCGCCTGGCTCGCGAGCCGCGTCCCTCAACAGTTCGGCAACGTGCACGACCCGTATCCGGTCGTCCAGGCCATTTCGCAATTGTACCATGCAGGCCGGACAACTGGTCGCCACGACCTCCGCCCCGCTTTCCAGGATCGCGCGGCGTTTTCGTTCGAAGATACTCTGCGAGGTCGCATAATCCTGTACCACGTACGTGCCTGCCCCGCCCGCGCAGCGATCCGCATCCTGCATCTCGACGAACTCGACGCCCGGCAGCCTGGCCAACAGTTGTCTCGGCTGCTTCGTCACCCCGGCCGCGCGCAGATGACAGGAAGAATGATAGGTGACCCGCTTCCGACCAGACTCGCTCCGGGACGGGACGGTCCGTGGCGACGCCGCCACGAACTCCGTGATATGCCGGACCTTGGCCGCCAACCGTTCGGCCGCTCCCCGTTCAGTCCCCGCCTCGAACAGCTTGGGATAGTCCTTGAGCATCAAGGTGCAGGAGGCGCAACCGGTCACGATGGTCTCAAAGGAGGCCAATGACGCCAAGTTGAACCGGGCCGCTTCGAGCGCCAGATCCGTGTGACCGTAGGCTTGAATGGGCGTGCCTGAACATCGTTGAGGCGGCAAGGCCGGCTCAACCCCATGCTGGCGCAAAACGGCAATGACGGCATCGCCGACCCCATCGTCGAAATACTTCGCCGCACATCCGTGAAAATAGGCGACCGTCTGTTGCGGCGGTTCTCCCCCGGCCTCAGTCATTGCCAACTCCGGATACCGGTCCGGCAGATGCCTGGTTGCCAGTCGAGGCAGTCGCAAGTCGTGCGGGATCCGGGCCGTCTCGGCCAAGCCGCGCATCACCGGGCGTGTGATCCGTTCCAACCAGACGCGAGGCGTGGGTCGGTCCCAGACCGGCTGTGTCACCGCGGCGACTTTCAACAGCAGGTCGAACAGCCATGACGTTGCCTGCGCACGGAATATCAAACCGGCCAGTCGGTTGGGCCGCTCCGCGCGCCGCTGTAGAATCAACTCCGACACATCCACGCCGGCCGGACAGACGGTTCGACAAGATTTGCAGTTCAGACAGGCGTCCACAACCCGCTTGGAGTTGAGATAACTATAGTCTTTGGCCGTCACGATTTCGTACCAGCCTCGCGCACTCATGTCTTCGGACTGGAACACGTCGTACACGGGGCAGACGGAATTGCACTTGGCGCAGGTCGCGCAAGGTTTGGACAGGCGGGTGAAGTCAATGTGGTCGGTAAACGTCGCCTCACTGATCTTCACCCCGGGATTCAACACGCCGGTCCGGTCCAGGCTGCGCTTGATCCGGACAAAGAGGTCGTACAGCTCAGGCCCGAACATTCGACGAACGAACTCGGTGCGCACACGCCCATCTCCATGTTCCCCGCAGATGGAACCGCCGAAACGGGTGAGCACCGTCTCGTGGATCTCCCGGTGCCCTTCGACCATGCGGGCGAAATCATCCTTGTCGTTGAGATCCAGCAAGGGCACGATGTGGGCATTCCCGTTCCCGATGTGACCAAAGATGGCGACGGGGACCCGTTGCGTCCCGAAGAACGCTTCCAGGTACCGGATCAGCTCACCGATCCGCTCTGCCCGCACCACCACATCGTCCACATAGTTGATCGGCTTCTTGCGGGGATCATACCGATAGAGGGTGGGATAGAGAGCCTTGCGGGCCTTCCACAAGGCATCCCGTTGTTCCCGCTGGAAGGCCACCGCCGGTTCCCCCGCCAGGCGATACCGCCGGCAGACCGAGGTCAGGCGGCCGGCCAATTCCGCCAAGCCCGGGCCTCCCTCCTCCTGGTCCACTTCCGCCAGCAACGTGGCCGCGGCATCGGCCGGAATGCCATGCTGGGCCCGCCCGATCAAATTCAACGTGTTGCCGTCCATGACTTCGAGCGCGCTGGGGGACAGGGCCAACAGGTGCGGAATCGCCTCCCCGACTTCCTCCAAGTGCCGAAAATGCAAGAGAGCTGTGGCGCTAGCCTTCGGACGGTCCACAAGGCGAATCTTGGCCTCGCTGACCACCCCGAGCGTCCCCTCGCTGCCGACGAAGAGACGCGGCAGGTCGAACTGTCCCCGCTCCAGCCCATCCACCAATCCGAACACATTGTACCCGCAACTGTTCTTGCTGACGGTCGGCCGCTTGGCCCGGATGACCTGCGCCTGGCTTTGCACAAGTTGGAGAATCTCGCGTAACGCCGGATGGTCGTTCAACGCCGAGGCCAGGAATGGGTCGGTCAAACCCAAGGGCCTGGCGTCCAGCCAGCCCGATGTCAGACAGACCCTCATGGCTAGGACATTGTCCTTTACCGAGCCATAGCAGAGAGTGTGCGGGCCGGATGAGTTATTGGCCAGCATCCCCCCGAGTTTGCACATATCGCCACTGGAGGGGTCAGGGCCGAAGAGCAGATGCGAGGACTCCAACCGCCGGTTCAGCTCAGCATAGACGACGCCCGGCTGCACCCGCGCCCACCGTTCCTCTCGATTGACCTCCAGAATTCGGTTCAGCTTGGAGATATCGAGAATAATGCCCGAGCCGATTGCGGAGCCGGTCAGGTTGGTCCCGGCCGCTCTGGGCGTCAGCGACACCCCCTGCCGAACCGCATAGTCGAGCGTACGTTCGATATCCGCCTCGGACTCAGCCAGCACGACCGCCAGCGGCACGATCCTATAGATGCTGGCATCTACCGCATAGGCGGTCAGCGTAGAGGCATCGTTACGCACCCGATCCACACCCAGGAGACGGCGCAAATCGTCGGCTACCGAGCCGGTCTTTTCAGGCAGGAGCAGTTTCATACGATGGTGTCACCCCACGCTGGGTCATCACGAGGAAGGATACAGACGGAGGGTAAGAGCTGCGGCGGAGATACCTCGAGGGGGAAAAGAAATTCGTCAGACTTGTTCCAGAGTCTCCTGCTCGAGGGCTTCGGACTGTTCCTCGCCGACGAGAGGCTCGGAGCCGGTCAGCACCAACGGATCGTCGCCGACCGGCAACATCCCCTGCTCCGGTTCACCCAGCTCCTTGAACTCGCGCAAGGGCGGCAATTCCGCCAGGTCGCGCAGGCCGAAGTGCTGCAAAAAGTACTTGGTCGTGCCGTACATAATGGGCCGGCCGGGCATCTCTTTTCGCCCTACCATACGGATGAGCTTGCGTTCCAGCAAGGTCCGGAGCACGCCGGACGCTTCAACGCCGCGAATCTGCTCGACCTCCACGCGCACGATCGGCTGCTTGTAGGCGATGATGGCCAGGGATTCCAAGGCCGAGCGGGACAGCTTCTGGGCCGGCTTGCTCTTTTCCAGCTTCTTGATCCAGGGGCCATAGTCGGCGCGGGTGACGAGTTGAAATCCTCCGGCCACCTCGACGACCTGCACGCCTCGACCGACCTGGTCGAACTCCTCCTGCAAGCTCCGCAAGGCCTGCCGCACCTCGGCTTTCGAGGCCCCTTCCAATACGGCGGCCAACCGATCCACCGTGATCGGCCCGTGCGACACGAACAAGAGCGTCTCGATGATCGCCTTCAACTCCCGCAGCTCGATTGCCTCGGGCTTTGCCGCTTCCGGCGCAACCTCGGCCGTCTGTTCCTTCACCGCCGAGGCTTCCCGGACATCACCCTCTGCCGCTATGCCCTCGAACAAGACCAAATCACCTGCTGCTTGCTCCTGCAGAACTTCCGTCACTGGCCCCTCAGACCGCTCGCTCATGCCGTCCTCCTACACATAATCATCCGAGAACTCCCCTTCGATACCCTGTTCCATCGGCGAAAACGCCCTGGTGAGCAGAATCGTACCGAAGGTCTCAGCCTGAAAGACCCGGACCAACTTGAGCCGCGTCAGTTCCAGCAGGGCCAGGAAGGTCACGATAATAAACAGCCTATGCCCCTGCTCTTCAAACAACGCCAGGAAGGTGATGGACTCCTTGCCTTCTAGAATTTCCAGAATCCCGTTCATCCGGTCCTTGACCGTCAGCTGATCCGCCGCAATTTCCATGAGCTGGCGATGCGGCGTCCGAACCAGCACCGATTGGAGAGCGTCCACCAAGTCGAAGAGCGTGACCTCTTCCAGCAACGCCTCCGCCGCCTTGGCCGGCGTCGGCACAGCCTCGACCCTGGCAAAGACATCGCGCCACTCCCGCTCCCGGGTATCCAACTGACTGACAACGTCCTTGAACTGTTTGTACTCCAAGAGCCGCCGGATCAATTCCTCCCGAGGGTCCGGCCCATCGTCCTCATCCCCGTCAGTCGAGTCGGCCGGCAACAACATCCGGGCTTTGATTTGCACCAGGGTCGCCGCCATCACGAGAAACTCCCCGGCCACCGCCAGGTTGAGCGACTTCATGAGGCTCAGATATTCGATATATTGCTGAGTAATCAGCGCGATCGGAATGTCATAGATGTTGATTTCGCTCTTTTTGATCAAATGGAGCAGAAGATCAAGCGGGCCTTCGAACTTCTCGAGCCGGACTTGATATGGAATTTCAAGCTGTTCGACCGGTTCTTCCATCTGCCCTCCAGCCTGGATGCTTATACTATGTTATGGGGGCAAAGGCAAGATAATTTCTATATGTAGTGGGTCTGTGGATAACAGTCCCTAGGGAGCGACTCAGGACTGCTTTTTCAGCAAGTAGACGAACCAGAACAGGAAGATCATCAGCGCCGCCACAATGCCGTACATGATGCGAGGGTCTTGCAATCCATGCGGGATCTGACGGTCTCCCGTGATCTTGGCTCTAGTGAAGCGCGGCTCGGCGGAAAATATGGCCTTGGAAAAATCGTCCAAGCCACGAAAATCCGCATCCGAAAAGTCGGCGGTTCCCCCGAATGTCACGCGGCGAAAGTCGGCGTCTTTCTCAAACAGGGCAAAGGTAAAAAATGCTTCACGATCGAACCGCGCGTTGAAAAAATCAGCCACGCCACCGAATCGACTCCCCGAAAACCCCGTGCCTAATTTGAAGACAGTATGGTCGAACAGCGCATCCTTCCGGAACCGAACCTCCAGAAATTCGGCCAAGCCATTGAAGCCCGACCGCCTGAATATCGCGGGACCAACAAAGTCCGACCGATGAAACCGTGTATGTGTCCCGAACGCCGTTTCTTCGAACTTGGCTCCGGCGCCGAACCAAGCGCGGACGAAGAACCCTTCGCGTAGCAGGACAGCGAGCGACAGATCCACCGGACCGCCGAAGGCCGCAGGGGACAGGTCCCGCGTCCGTTGGAAGGTCGTCCCCCTCATCGCCACCGGCCCCGCGACCGCCAGAAATCCGGCAGTAAGATCAGTCTTGATGGTTCCCCGCACCGACGAATCCTTGATCGTCACAGGCCCGGCGATCAGACGGACGTTGCGCATCTCCTCCACGGGAATAATGTCCTGAATATTTTGAGGCAGCGTGAATACCGCGTCAGGAGTCAACCGGGGCAGTTGATCCAGAGCCAAATCTCCTGTCACCACCACCCGCTCCAGTTCGAGGCCCCGTCCGGCCTTCAAAGCCGCCAAGATCTCCTCAGCCGTGACGGCCTGCGCCACCCGCTCCTGCTCGCTACAGTCTGGTCCGAAATGTCTGGTCAGCGGCGCGGCAGGAGTCGTGGCTCCTCGATCGACCAGGCAGGCACCGGCCGCCGGAAGTCCCTGGCCCATGACGAGCAGGAACGACAGCGCTAGGACTTGCGGCCAATGGTGTAGGACTGGCGTCAATGATCGCATCGCTTGTTGCGCCTACCCCAACTCCGCGAGGATCGCGTCGTACTGTTCCTGCGTCAGACGGTGCATCCCCAGGTTCAAGCGGCGGGTCAGCTCGGCTTGGTCAGGCACATCGAGCACCGACTGCAAGAGGGCCAGGCTCGCCTCGGGCGTGCTCTGCCAACTCTGCGCCGGCTGCACCCGAACAAACCCATAGCGCGTTTCTTCGCGCAGCTCGTCCCGGACAAACTCACCGAGGTCTTCCGGAGGCAACACATGTGATCGGATGGCAAAACCGGCGCAGAGACCTTGCTTCAGGACATAGACGAGGCCGCAGGATCCATTCGACAGGTACGTGCGGAGATTGTCTCGAATCAACGCGGTGCGAAGTCCCCAGAGTTCATGCGCGATCTGGACATCCGCGCTGACTTGGGAACTGCGTTCGTGCAGCGCTCCGGCGATAAAGAGAAAATGGCTCATGCCACGGCAAACGGATGGCGGGAAATTCGGTGACGCTGGAGCCCCGCGTCAAGCGGGGCTTGCACACAACATGCAGCAGGCCATGGTGTCATCACTGCAGCTGGTCAGGCGTGATGATAATCGTCGTTATCCCCCGAGAGGTCGTCCGGCTTATCCAGGTAATCCGACTCCTCTTCCTCATCGTCCAGCGACAGCTCTTCGTCGCGCATCTCCTCCCCCAGCTCTGCTTCAATCTCCTCCTCGGGAAGATCCAGCTCGTCCGCCAGATCCTCGGACATGGCCTTCGATTCCTCGTCCGCCATCGGGCGAGCCGGCCGGTGCAGGGTTTTGGCGGGAGGTGCCGGGGGCACAACGGGCTTCCTGGCAACGAGAGCGGGAGGCGCCTTGTGGAGGGCCTGTTTCGCGACCTTCTTGGCTACCTTCTTCGCAACTTTGACGGTCTTCTTTGCCGGCCGGTTTGCCTTCTTCGTCACGCCAGTCTTTTTCCGTTTCACGGCGGGTTTGTTCGCCGCCTTTTTCGGCGCCACCTTCTTGCGGGAGGCCGCGGCCTTGCCTCGAGCAGCACGCCCTTTGCCGCCGGTCTTTTGGGCGGCCTTCTTTGCGGATGTCTTGCCCGGCTTCTTCCGTTTCGTCGCCATCCTCCCCTCCTCTGCTCACAATTCTGGCGGCGCCACGCCGCTGCCGCACCCCTCTAGCATGAATGAGGGATGGCTTGCAACCATGGCCGACAACCCCGAGCGGGCCCGGCCTTCATGCATCATACGGGCTAAGGCACGACCCACACATCGACATAAGACGGCAGGCTGTCGGCGCCTTTGACCGTATCCGGCCCCTTCATATCCGTCACCCGCAGCTTGAATCGAAACAAGCGCTTGGCGGATACCTTCGGCGCCACAAACGTCGCCTTGGGGGAATCGGCATCGAGCAACGATACTTTATTGCCTCGGATTTGCGACCATTCATAGCGCAGGGGATCCCCATCCGGGTCCCGGCTTTCGAGCGCACTGAGCGCCACGGTCGCCCCACCATGCACGGTCTGATCCGCACCGGCCTTGGCGACGGGCGGCCCGTTTGGTTCCGCCTCGGATTTCACCACCACATCCAGCCGCCCTTCGCGCCCACGATTCCGGACGGTGAGCTGGGCCCTCCCGTTTCCGACGACTCGCAGGAAACCGCCCGGAGAGGTCGCGATGACCCCCTCGTCGGAACTTTCATA
>JBJTAZ010000213.1:0-3213 GCA_046091085.1 Nitrospiraceae bacterium | reverse complement strand
GCAGGGTTCCGGAAACGGAGAGAATATCGTTCGTGAGGGTCAGATTGCCGGCGAGGGTGGTCAGCAGAGGGCCGGCCAGGGTGAGGTTGCTACCTACCGTCACCCCGACAATGCCGCCGACGGTGATCGTGCTCTGGTTGAACGCGACAAAGCCGCTGCCGGTCGAGCTGTTGAGGGTGCCCATCACGGATAAGATGTTGCTGCTTCCGCTCAACGTGCTGTTGTTGGCTTGCAGGAGAGGCCCGGCCAATGTGGTCTGAGAGCCCGCCTGGGCTTGCACCAGACTCCCGCCGCCGCCTCCGCCCGATTGAGTCTGGGTCGCGTTGTTGAAGAGGATCAAGGGGCCTGTATTGGTCAGGTTCGTGACTCCGTTGAAAAAGCGGAGACTTTGTGAGCCGGACAAGGGAGGTTGGCTACCTGAGAAGTCCTGCGTGCCGGTCTGGATATAGGTCTGTACGAGAGGTCCTGGCTCATTTTGAGTGTTGACGATGGGCGGACGGACAAACTGTCCCGGGCCGCTTGGGCCCTGGGGTCCGAACATGGCAGACAAGGCGGGAGAGCCGGAGAGCAACGGGCCCAACTGAGGGCCGGGTCCTTGCGGTTGGCCTTGCTGAGGTCCTTGCGTCTGCCCCTGCGGTTGTCCCTGTTGTGGCTGTCCCTGTGGTGCGCCCTGTTGAGGCTGGCCGGGAGCAGGCGCCAACATCTGTGCAAGGGCGGCCGCCTGCATGCTTCCGGTTTGGATGACTTGTTGATTGGCACCGGATGTGGAGGCCGTATGGTGGTGAGGGGTCTGCACACTCTGGACGAGTTGGGCCGCAACTCCCGGTGGGGTCGGCCGGACTTGCCCGAGGGCATTCCCTGTGACGCTGACCGATTGGGCTGCTCCGACGGACACGGAGGCAGAGGACGGAGCGCCGGGCGCGCTGACTTCGACCAGACCCTTGAGGACGTGCAGGTTGGTCACGGCCTGACCCTGACCGCCGGCTTGCGGCGGAATCACCTCGACCGCCAGCACGGTGCCCCGCACGGCTGCGACCGCATTGGGGGTTCGAATCTCGATGATCTCGCCGGGCTTCATCTGTTTGCGGGCCACTGCCGCCACGACTGCGCCCCGTTGCAGATCCACCGTCGACCGGCCTGTTTCCTCGGTGATCGTCAGGGTGGACAGCTCACGGACCGTCACCAGGGCCTTCCCGCCGAGGAGGACGCGCACGATGGAGTGTTCGGCCGTATTGATCTTGTCCCGATGCAGCACCTCGTCCTTGAACTTCAAGGGGAGGGGTTTGGTCAGGGAAGCCCGGACGACGTGGGCCTGGCCGGCGAGGGCCGTGACGACGCCGGCCTTGTCCGCATCGGCGAGACTCACCGATGGCCAGCACCAAACGATGCAAGTTGCCATCGCTGCCGAGGCCGTCAGGCCGGTCCTAAGAGCCGGTGGTTGGGTCATTCGCGATCCTGCTTCATCTTACCTGCGAGTGTAAGGCAGCATGGTCTCGACCGCAAGGGAATCATGCCTTCCCGGGGAAAGATTTGTGTCTCTAGAGGACCAGGGACGGATATCCCTCCACGGAACTACGTGTTGTGTGATTAGGGAGCTTGAGCAGCCCCCGGTGTCAGCATCACGCCGGCCGAGCCGCAGGTGGTTTTCTGAAGGTTGTCCTTTAGCGTACGTTTCTGTTCGTCCGAGAGGTTCGTGGCCTCGATCCTGGATGCCAGGAGCTGCTGGGCGCCGGTTCCCCAGCCCCAATGCAGGTTCTCCACATCCACCTCGATGAAGGTCGTCCGGTTGGTTTGCTGGTGATAGTACTGGTGCCAGAGGCAGCCGGTCGTCGTATCCAGGAGAAAAGGACTGCCATTGTGGCCTGGCACGACGATCAGTTGGAAGCGGCCGGCCTGGGGCGGAGGCCCCGAACCGGGCGTGCCGTGGGTCATGGCCATCCCTGGCGGCAGGCCGGTGGATTCCGGCGCCGAGGCCGCTTGCGGTACGGCGGCTGTGAAGACCGCGGTGAAGACGACAAAGCTGACGATGACGGCGAGACGTTGCATCAGATCCCTCCTTCGACGCGATAGACGGACACCGTCGTGGCTTTACCCTTCAAACTCATCTCGGCCAGCTTGACGGTGTGGAATCGCCCGTCAAGGAGCCGCTGCGTGTCCTCGTTGATCAAGATGCGGCAGGTGGTCTTGGCCGGATCGAGCTGATCCTTGTCGAAACTTTCCAGCCGTGAGGCCACATTGACGGTGTCGCCGATGGTCGTGTACTTGAGCCGCTTGGCGCTGCCGATGCTGCCGGCCACGACAGGGCCGGTCGCAATCCCGATGCGCATGCCAACGAGCGGAATCCCTTGGGCTTGGTACTGCGCATTGAGCCGCTGCAATTCCTGCTGCATCGCCAGCGCGCAGGCGACGGCGTGGAGGGCGTCCTGGCGAATCTCGGCCTCCGTCGTTCGGGCCACCGGCACGCCGACATCGGCCTTGATGGCGTCCCCTGCATAGTCGTCCACCACGCCTCCGTGCTCGCTCACCAACGTCGCCATCCTGTCCAGAAAGCCGTTGACCCAATCCAGCAAATCCTTCGGCGCCATCTTTTCAGAGACCGAGGTGTAGCCCTTGAGGTCGGTGAAGAGGATCGTGGCTGTCAGCTCCTGGGGCCTCGGCCGGCCCCCGTCCATGAACTGGTCCCGCTGCGTCCAGATGGCATGGGCCACTTCCTGGGACACGTGGGAGGAGAACAGCGTCATCAACAGGGCCCGCTTACGCTGCTCCTGCACGAAGTTTTCGGCCACGGTGGCCGCGAAGCCCAATCCCAGTGCCAGCGGCACCGTGGTAACCGGCAGTACCAGCCTGGCTTTGGCAAAGCCCCAAAACGTTGCCAGCTCGTATGCGGCGGCGAGTAGCGCCAAGGCGCCGAGCGCCGGCAAGGGGCCCAGTCGTTGCGTGATTGCCACGGCGGCTGCGGCTCCGAGCAGGACCAGCACGAGCTTCACCGGCTCGGGCGCCGGCCGCAGGGCAATGCCCCGGATGAGCGTCTCCAAGACGTTGGCGTGCACTTCGATACCGGGCATGTTGCCGTGGGGCGCGACGGGGGTGGGGTGGAGATCGTGCAAGACGGGGCTGGTGGCCCCGACCAGCACGATTTTTCCGCGGAACGTTTCCGGGGACACTTCTCCGTTGAGCACGCGGTAGTATGGAATGGTGGCAAAGGTCTTGGGC
>JBJTAZ010000212.1:0-6057 GCA_046091085.1 Nitrospiraceae bacterium | reverse complement strand
TCACCAGCAGAGCCGGGATGTGGCGAATGTGCCGGGTAACCCTTGGTTCATCTGCACGCTCTGGCTGGCCCAATGGACGATCGCGACCGCCGTGAAGCGGGAGGATTTGAAGCCGGCGGCGGATATCCTGATGTGGTGCGCCAAGCATGGGTTGGCATCGGGCGTGTTGGCGGAACAGGTGCATCCCGAGACCCATGCGCCCCTTTCGGTGTCGCCCTTGACCTGGAGTCACGCCACGTTCGTGGCGACCGTGCAGGAATATCTCGCCAAACGGCGGACCCTGGCCGGTTAGCGTCGGTACGTGGGAGTCTGTGATGGCGAACGACAAACGGACTGGTTCCTCAGGTAAGGCCACAACCTTGGCCGTGGATATCGGCGGCAGCGGCATCAAGGCGCTGATCCTGGATGCGTCGGGCAAGCCCCTGACGACGAGGAGCCGTGTGGAGACTCCAAGACCGGCGACGCCGAAGGCGGTGATCGATGTCATTGCCAGTTTGGCCAAAGCCAAAGGGCCATTCGATCGGGTCTCCGTGGGCTTTCCCGGCGTGGTGCGGAACGGTGTGACGGTGACGGCACCAAACCTGGATCAGACGTGGCAAGGATACACGCTGGCCGTGGCACTGACGCGCACTCTCCGGAAGCCCGTTCGGGTTGCCAACGATGCCGATGTGCAAGGGTTTGGCGCCATTGCGGGACGCGGCGTCGAAGTGGTCATGTCGTTGGGCACCGGCATGGGTTCGGCCTTATTCGTGGATGGCCGCTTAGTGCCGAACCTTGAGCTGGCCCATCATCCGTTCCGCAAGGGCATGACCTACGAAGAACAGCTTGGGAATATGGCGCTTAAAAAAGCAGGCAAGGAGAAATGGAATAACCGGCTGGGCAAAGCCATCCAGGCGCTGGACGCCCTCTTCAACTACGATGTGCTCTACATCGGCGGTGGAAACAGCAAGCACATCGCCATTCCCCTTCCCGCCAATGTGAAGGTCGTGTCCAATGTCGCGGGACTTTTGGGCGGGATTGCGCTGTGGAAGTAGGTAGACGGCTGGCTAGAGCAACTCGATCTTCTCGCCCCTGCCGCACTTGAGCAGTTCCGCGGCGCTGCCTTCTTTGACGAAGACTTCTACCTGCCCGTTGCTGTTGATGAGCGCTTGGGGCGCAACCGTGTTTCCGTCGGCATAGCAGCCGACGAGCCCTTGGAGCTCGATGCCGCCGAGGCGGATCGTGACCTCGGAGCTGGACTTCCTCGTGACCCCCTGCAATTCCTTGAGGTGCAGTGGGGTGATATTCGAGATCAGGTTCCCATAGCGGTCCACGTAGACGATCCGGCCGGTCAGGACCTTGTGGGCGACCGCCGGCTCCTCGATGGGCAGCTTCACGGCGTTCTGAATCAATCGTCCGTAGGAGCCGGGCGATTGGCCTCTCGTCAACCAAGCGGCCGCCGGCGCAAACAGGTCGCGTCCGTCGAAGGTGGCGCCTTCTGAATCCAACCGATATTGCTTGTTCTCGATCGCCCGGACTTCCACGCCGGTTTCCTCGTCGAGGATATAACTGAGCAGGCCGTTGTCCGGGGCGATGAAAAAATAGCGCGAGGTGCTCACGAGCAGCGGCCGCCTGGCGCTGCCGACGCCCGGGTCCACCACGGCCACGTGCACGGTCCCGTCCGGGAAATATCGATAGGAGGACTTGAGCAGATAGGCCGCTTCGTCGATCGACTGCGGTGGGACTTCGTGGGATAGGTCGACGATCCTGGCCTGGGAGTTGATGTTGAGGATCACGCCCTTCATGCTGGCCACGAAGTAGTCGCGGGTGCCGAAGTCGGTCAGGAGCGTGATGACGGAAATCGCAGAAGGCATTGTCGTCAGGCGTGACGTGTGGTGAATGACGGGTTCATCACAGTTCTTCGAATCGGATTTCGCAGACTTCGTACTCCACCACGCGGGCCGGTGTCGTCACCTCGACCAGATCGCCGACGCGGCGGCCGATGAGCGCTTTTCCGACCGGAGACTGGACGGAAATCTTTCCGTCCTTGAGGTCGGCTTCGTCCTGTCCGACCAGTGTGTATCGTTTTTTCTGCTTCGACTCGCTCTCGACGATCAACACCGTGGCGCCGAAGACCACGGTCTCGCTGGACAACTTGGAGGTGTCGATGATCCGCGCGTCGGCCAGCTTGTGGTTGAGTTCGCCGATCCGCGCCTCGATGAATCCCTGGCGCTCCTTGGCCGCGTCGTATTCGGCGTTCTCGCTCAAGTCCCCATGCGCGCGCGCCTCGGCGATCGCTTCGATGACCTTGGGCCGCTCGACCTTGTGCAGCCGGTCCAATTCGGCTTTCAGCGCGTCGTAGCCCTTCTTGGTAATCGGTGTCGGCATTCTTCCTCCCTGCCCCTAACCGGATGTTGAAAAAGGACTCCAGCGTCGTTCTCGCATCGTGCAACGCCTCAACATACAGAACAGAGTACGCCTCGGCATCTCACTCGCTGCGGCCTCGCGGGCCGGCCTTTTTGAACATCCTGAGTCGCTGCGGCTTCCTCGGTATGGCCACTCAGACCTTCAGGTAGAGTGATGGTATTCCTGCAAGGAGCGTATCGTCAATGCTTTGCGGAGTGTCGCCTCGATTCCCAGGGCCGTCGCCAGCGCGCCGCGCATGGTCGTACAGTAGGGCACCCCTTTTTGCAACGCCTCGCGTCGGATCGAGGCGGAATCGGCATGCGAGGCTTCGCTGCCGACTGTGTTGATGACGAGGCTGATCTCTCCGTTTTTGATGTGGTCCACGATGTGCGGGCGTCCTTCGGTGACCTTGTTGACCGTCTGGACGTCGATCCCCCGCTCGCGCAGGTAGGCGGCCGTGCCGCTGGTGGCTTCGATCGTGAAATGCAGGCGCTGCAGGTGTCGCGCGACGTCCAATGCCGCCGGTTTGTCATGGTCCTTCACGCTCAGAAAGACTGTGCCGCCGCGCGGCAGGGCCACGCCGGCACCGGCCTGGGATTTGGCAAAGGCCCAGCCGAAGTCCGCATCCATGCCCATCACTTCGCCGGTGGAGCGCATCTCCGGGCCGAGCAGCACGTCCACGCCGGCGAATTTCATGAACGGAAAGACCGCCTCTTTGACGGCGACGTAGCCGAGCGGGCGGGTGGCCGTAAAGCCCAGTTCCTTGAGCGTGCTGCCCATCATGACCTTCATGGCCAGTTTGGCCAGCGGGACGCCGATGGTTTTGCTGACGAAGGGCACGGTCCGCGATCCGCGCGGGTTGACCTCGAGCACAAAGACCTGACCGTCGCGGACGGCAAACTGGGCGTTCATCAGGCCGATCACGCCCAGCTCCATGGCCAGGGCGGTGGTCTGGCGGCGGATCTCGTCCACGACCGCTTCGTCGAGCGTGTAGGGCGGGAGCGAACAGGCCGAGTCGCCGGAATGCACGCCCGCCTCTTCGATGTGCTCCATGATGCCGGCAACCACCACGTCCCGCCCGTCGGACAGGGCGTCCACATCCACCTCGATCGCATCTTCCAGATATTTATCGATCAGGACCGGATGATTCGGCGAGGCGGTGACCGCCGAGGTCATATAGCCCATCAGCCCGGCTTCGTCGTAGACGATGCGCATGGCCCGGCCGCCCAGCACGTAGGAGGGACGGAGCATGACCGGATAAGTGATGGCGGCGGCGATTTTCGCCGCTTCGGCCACGGACCTCGCAATGCCGCTGGCCGGTTGGCGGAGCTTGAGCGTGTTCAGCAGGTCGCGGAACCGTTCCCGGTCTTCCGCCCGGTCGATGGCATCGGGACTTGTGCCAAGGATCGTCACGCCGGCTCGTGCCAGCGGCAGGGCGAGCTTGAGCGGCGTCTGGCCGCCGAACTGCACGACCACGCCCAGCGGTTGCTCGACCCGGATGATGTTCAGCACGTCCTCCTGGGTCAGAGGCTCGAAGTAGAGCCGGTCGGAGGTGTCGTAGTCGGTGCTGACGGTCTCCGGGTTGCAGTTGACCATGATGGTCTCGAACCCCTGCTCCTTCAGGGCGAAGGCGGCATGGACGCAGCAGTAGTCGAACTCGATCCCCTGCCCGATCCGGTTCGGGCCGCCGCCCAGGATCACGACCTTCCGCTTGCCGGTCGGCGCCGCTTCGCATTCCCGCTCGTAGGTGGAATAAAGGTACGGTGTCTTGGCTTCGAATTCCGCGGCGCAGGTATCCACCCGCTTGTAGGTGGCGCGGACGGCGTCGGTTGCCACCGAGGGGTTGATGCGGCGCTCGCGGAGGGTGGCGCCGTCCATGCCGTTCAATTGGCCGATCCGTTCGTCCGAAAAGCCGAGTTGCTTGGCTTCCCGCAAGAGGTCCGTCGTGAGCGTTTCTCGATGCAGCCGATCTTCGAAGCTCACGATCTCGCGAATCTGCTCCAGGAACCAGGGATCGATCTTGGTGCGTTGGTATAGTTCGTCCGTCGGCAGGCCCAGCCGCATGGCATCCGCTAGGTGCCAGAGCCGGTCCGGGGTGGGGCTGCGCAGACTGTCGCGGACTTTAGACGCCAATTCCTCCCGGTTGGCCTGAGCCGGCACGCCTCGATCCAGGCCCGCCAGGGATACCAGCCCGTACCGGTCGATCTCCATCGAGCGGACGGCCTTCTGCAGCGCCTCCTTGAAGGTGCGTCCGATCGCCATCGCCTCCCCCACCGACTTCATCTGGGTGGTCAGCGTGGGATCGGCGCCGGGGACCTTCTCGAAGGTAAAGCGCGGAATCTTGACGACGACGTAGTCGATGGTTGGCTCGAAGGAGGCCTTGGTTACGCGGGTGATGTCGTTGGTGATTACGTCGAGGGTATAGCCGACCGCCAGCTTCGCCGCGATCTTGGCGATCGGGAAACCGGTGGCCTTGGAGGCCAGGGCCGAGGAGCGGGAGACACGCGGGTTCATTTCGATGATGACCATCTCACCCGTCTCCGGATGCAGGCCGAACTGGATGTTGGAGCCGCCCGTGTCCACGCCGATCTCGCGGATAATGCGGACCGCCGCATCCCGCATCATCTGATATTCCTTGTCGGTCAGGGTCATGGCCGGGGCCACGGTGATGCTGTCGCCCGTGTGGACGCCCATCGGGTCGAAATTCTCGATCGGGCAGACGATCACGACGTTGTCCTTGAGGTCCCGCATCACCTCCAGCTCGAACTCCTTCCAGCCGATCACGGACTGTTCGATCAGGATTTCCCCGACCGGGCTGGCTTGCAGCCCCCACTCGACGCAGCGCCGGAACTCTTCGATGTTGTAGGCGATGTTTCCGCCGGTGCCGCCCATCGTGAAGGAGGGCCGCACGATGGTCGGAAATCCGATCCGGTCGAGCTGGCGCTCGGCGTCGGGGAGCGTCCGCGCGACGGCGCTCTCGGGGGTCTTGAGCCCGATCTTCCACATGGCCTGCCGGAAGGCTTCGCGGTCCTCCGCCTTGTGGATCGCTTCGGCCGAGGCGCCGATGAGTTGCACCCCATACTTGGCCAGCGTGCCGCGCTTGACCAGGCCGACCGCGGTGTTCAGGGCCGTCTGGCCGCCCATCGTCGGGAGCAGCGCGTCCGGCCGCTCCCGCTCGATCACCTGCTCCACCACGTCCAGCGTGATGGGCTCCACGTAGGTCCGGTCGGCCAGCTCCGGATCGGTCATGATCGTGGCCGGATTGCTGTTGATCAGGATGACCCGGTAGCCCTCCTCCTTGAGGGCTTTGCAGGCCTGGGTGCCGGAATAGTCGAACTCGCAGGCCTGTCCGATGACGATGGGGCCGGAGCCGATCAGAAGAATGCTCGTGATGTCGGTGCGTTTTGGCATACGTTCTCGTTAGGCGTGAACCGTGAGGCGTAAGGAGCTGCGTTGGTTCTTTGTTCGGTTACGCCTCACGCCTCGCGTCCTCATCCCGGCATCGGCCCGATGCGCGGTTTGTAGATCGGCTTTGGAACCGGAATTTCCTGCGCTGGCACGGACCCGTCTGGCAGATGATAAAACCGCATGGCGTCCGGCAACCAGGCTTCGATCTGGTTGATACGAGTGACATCCGACGCATGCGTCGACATAAACTCCGGAATCGCGGTC
>JBJTAZ010000211.1:0-3079 GCA_046091085.1 Nitrospiraceae bacterium | reverse complement strand
CTTCACAATTGCCAGCGCTGGACCTGACAGTGGGATGACGTGGTCGCGGCCCGCCTTCATGCGCTCGGCAGGAATGGTCCAGACGCCTTCCTCCAGGTCAAACTCGGACCACCGCGCGCCTGTTGTCTCTGCGGTCCGGGTGGCGGTGAGGATGCACAGTTCCAGCGCCCTGGCTGCCAGACCCTCCCGGCTTCGCAAATCGACGAGGAAGGCTGGAACCTCCTTGAAGGGCATGGCCGGGTGATGCTTCACCAACCGCTTGCCACCCTTGCGGCGGTTGAGGCTCGTGCCGTCGAGGTTGTCTTTCCATGCGGCCGGATTGCGCTGAGTGATGACTTCGCCATCCGGGTTCTTGTCCCGGAAGCCCCGGGCAATCGCCTCGCTGAAGACGGCCTCGACCCGTCCCCTCAGCCTGCGGGCCGTCTCCGACTTTGTGAACCAGACGGGCTTGAGAAGGTCGGCACTGTGCGCCGTCGTGATGGCGTTCACGGGCATCTTGCGGATGGGGGCGGCATAGGTGACCAGCGACAGTTCCCACGGTAGCCGCGCCTTGTCGTTCCTGAAGGTGGGCTCGAGGCTCTCGATGTAATCGTCGGCCAGTTCGCCAAAGGTGGGAACACCGGCCGCCTTGCGCTGCCGGGCCCGCCGGGCTTCGGCATTCATGGAGTGCCTGGGGTCTTTTCCGGCCTTGACCAGAGCCGCTGCGCCTTCAGCGACGATCCGGGCTTCCGCCAGCGTCATTCGGTTCTCCGGTGACAGGAACAGCTCCCTTGCCCTGTCCGCGAAGGTGAAGCGGAAGACCCAGCGCCGGTTCCCTGCGGCGGTGACGACGAGATAGAGGCCCTTGCCGATTCTCAGCTTGCCCGGGCCCTTGACGCGCTGGACCTGAAGGGCTGTCACGTCGCGGAGAACATGCTTTCCATCTCTTGCCATGGCGGACCCCAAAAGACCCCAAATCAGACCCCAAATTTAGCGTGACTTTGGGCGGCCGTCCATGGACCATGGCGCACAGGCACGAAAGAAAAGCCATACAGAAAGCCTGTTTCTGCAGCCTCTGGCGGATGTTTGTGAACATCAGCGGGAGGAAGTATGGCGGAGGGGGAGGGATTCGAACCCCCGGAGGGCGTGAACCCTCAACGGTTTTCAAGACCGCCGCAATCGACCACTCTGCCACCCCTCCGGCGGCCACCTGCCTATGCAACAGGCCTCCCGGCAGGTCAAGAAAGTCAGGTCTTCGCCCCGGGAAGGTCAATCTCTTGCCATGGAGTTAGGGCAGAGTATGAACAGATCGGGGGATCGGTGCAGAATGTCGAGCAATCTCCGTAGTCTTTCCAATCTCTTCCAGAAGCTGGCGTTTGTGGCCGGCGTGTCATGCCTGATTATCTCGGGCGCCCTGTTTGCCCTGGCGATTGCAGCCGGGCCCGCCGCCGCCCAAGCGACGTCGCTGCAAGATCTGCCCTTCTCCATGAAGCTCAAGCTCGCCAAGGTCGGCGACGAGGAAGCCCAGCTTGCCGTTGCCGAGGCCTTCGAATTGGGTGGTCAGGGTGTCGACCAGAATGTGTCCGAGGCCGCCAAGTACTATCGGCTCGCCGCCCTTCAGGGCACTGTCGAGGCCCAGTACCGGCTTGCCAAACTCGTCGCCAAGGGCGCCAAGGGCCTGAAGCAGGATCTGGTCGCTGCCGCGAAGCTCTATGACGACGCCGCGGCGCGCGGTCATGGTCCCGCCATGAATGCCCTCGGCCAGATGTACCAGAAGGGGATCGGCGTGACCGCCGACGTCAAGAAGGCGGCGGAGCTTTACCGTAAGGCGGCAGAACTCAAGCTCGCCGATGCCGAAAACAACCTTGGCATCCTCTACCTCAATGGCCAGGGTGTGGAGCGTGATCTCGGCGAAGCCTTCACCCTCTTTGAGCGCGCGGCCAATCAGGGTGACCCCTGGGGCCTCAACAATCTCGGTGGCATGTATGAGATGGGCTGGGGCACCAAGCGTGACTCGGCCAAGGCCCTCGATCTCTACAAGCAGGCATCGATCGCCGGCAACCGCGCCGCCGAGGAAAACATGAAACGCATGACGGCCGTCGCCGCCCAGCAATAACCTTGCATTAACCACCTTTTCCAACCGGACATTTACGCTCCCTGCGCGAATGATGGGCAAAGCCGTCCCGGGCTGGGGATTGGCCTCTTGTGGTGGTGGGAATGCGTGGACTGACACTCCTTTCGATCGCGGCCGTTGTTCTGTCGCTCGTCCTGTCGGGATGCGCCTCGGGCCACAAGCGCCATGCCAAGCTCGATCCCTTCGCCGGGCAGGGGAGCCCCATTTATCCTGGCAGCGGCCCGGTTCCCATGGGCGGCGGCCGCTATCACATCGGCAAGCCCTATCAGGTCGCCGGTCGTTGGTTCGAGCCCGAGGCACAACCGAACTACGACAAGAAGGGCGTGGCCTCCTGGTATGGCGAGGCCTTTAACCGGCGCCGGACGTCGAACGGCGAGTGGTTTGACATGACGCGCCTCACGGCGGCCCACCCGACCTTGCCGCTTCCCAGCTACGTCAAGGTGACCAACCTCGAGAACGGCCGCGAGATCGTCGTGCGCGTGAACGACCGCGGCCCATTCGTCGGCACCCGAATCATCGACCTCTCCAAACGCACCGCCGAAGTTCTGGCCTTCAAGGCCAAGGGCAAAGCCCAGGTCCGTGTCCAATACATTGGTGCCGCTCCGATCGACGATGACGGCAGCCATCTTGTCGCCATGAACGATCAGCTCCAACGCGGAACCTCATTGAAGCGCATGATCGCGGCCGCCGACAGGTCGAGCCGCTCCGGAACCCAGGTGGCAAGCCGGACCACAACGATCGCCAAGGCGCAGCCGGAAGACCTGCCGGAACCGGAGGGTTTCGACACACCGGCCCTTTCCGGACCTTACTTCGTGCAGGTCGCCTCCTTCACCAGTTTCGACAATGCCGAGCGGGCGGGCGGCGCGCTTGCCTCCGCCTGGCCCGTGCAGCTCGTCGAGGTCTCGGGATCGGGTGGTTTCCTCTACCGCGTCCGCCTCGGGCCCATCGACAGCCGGGCCGATGCGG
>JBJTAZ010000210.1:0-6530 GCA_046091085.1 Nitrospiraceae bacterium | reverse complement strand
GTACTATTGACTTGCCTGCAGTTCGGCGCCGAGCGCATCGGATTGGCGGAAGAACTGCGTATCGTGGGCTTGGCCATTCATGAAGGGCAGGCCGGCATCGAGTCGGCCGGCGCTACCGGCATCATCCTCATGCAGGTACGGCTGCCGCGCGTGCTGTTGGCTTTCATGGTCGGCGGCTGTCTCGCGGCCGTCGGGGTGGGACTCCAAGCCCTGTTGCGGAACCCCTTGGCCGATCCCTATGTCCTCGGCATTTCCAGTGGGGCGGCGCTGGGCGCAGGCCTGGCGATCTTGTTTGGGTTGACGGGCACTGTCTTGGCCTTTTCGGCCCTGCCCCTCTGCGCCATGGCCGGCGGGCTGCTCTCGGTCCTCGTGGTCTACCGTATCGCAACTTCCTATGGGTATCTGCCCATCCATACGCTCTTGCTGGCCGGGGTGATTCTCAATGCCGTCTTTTCCGCACTGGTCATGTTTGTGACCTCGATCATGGAGCCGAATCGCTCGTTCGGCATGATGTCCTGGCTGATGGGGACGCTGACCGCGCCGGGCTATCAGGCCATGCTCGTCCTGGCCGGCTATCTCCTGGTCGGCCTCTTCGTCTTGTTCCGCCAGGCGGCTTCGCTCAACCTGCTCACGTTGGGAGAAGAGTCGGCACGGGCGCTCGGCGTGGAAGTCGAGTCGGTTAAACAGACCGTCTTTTTCACGTCGGCCTTGCTGACGGGCGCCGTCGGCTCGGTCAGCGGCATGATCGGTGTCGTCGGCATGGTCATCCCTCATGCGATGCGTCTGCTCGTCGGGGCCGACCACCGACTGCTCCTGCCCGCGTCCGCCTTGGTGGGAGGGATGTACCTGATGGCGGCGGACACGATTGCGCGCACGCTCTTGGCGCCGTCGGAGATTCCCGTGGGTGTGGTGACGGCCCTGGCCGGTGGTCCCTTCTTCATTTATTTGCTGACATCGAGAAAGGGCCGGTTGGCGTGAGTGCCGAGGGGACGACAGGGATGCCCGCCTATTCGGTGGACCGGCTTCGGTTTTCCTACGGTCATGCGAGGGGTGGCGCGTCGGCCAGCGGGCTGGTCCTCAATGACCTGACGTTCGACGTGCGTCCTGGGGAGATTCTCGGCGTTCTTGGCCCAAACGGGTCGGGCAAGAGTTCGCTGCTGAAAATCCTGGCGAAGGTGCTGCGCCCTCAGGACGGTTCGGTGACGCTGTTCGGTGCAGAGCTTGCCGACATGCGTCAGCAGGACGTGGCCAGGGTTGTGGCGCTGGTTCCGCAGGAGAGTCCCATCACCTTTCCCTTCTCGATCACGGAAATGGTGCTGATGGGGCGATTTCCCCACCATTGTCGGCACGTCGGCCTGAGCGGGCTCGGGTGGGAAGGGCCGGAGGATATGCGCGTGGCGGAGGAGGCCATGCGGGAAACCGATGTGCGGCACCTGGCCCACCGGTCCATCGCCGACGTGTCTGGCGGGGAGCGTCAACGGGCGGTCATCGCCCGTGCGCTGACGCAGGAGCCCAAAGTCCTGCTGCTGGATGAGCCGACGGCCTTTCTGGATCTCCACCATCAACTGGATATCTGCTCGATCCTGCGCCGGCTCAACGAAGAGAAGGGGTTGACGGTCGTCCTCGTGTCTCACGATCTGAACCTAGCCAGCCAATATTGCGACCGTCTGCTGCTGCTGGATAGAGGCCGGATCGTTCGCCTGGGGCCGCCGGATGAGGTAATCAGGCCGGAGGTGTTGGAGGAGGTCTACCGGTGCCGGGTGTTGGTAGACCGGCACCCTCAGTCCGGTTTGCCACGGGTGACGCTGCCGGGGAGGAGTCAGGCAACCGGCCATCAATCCAGAGCTGAAAGCTGATTACGTATAGAGTTCAACGAGGAAGACGTGCCCGCTCCTCGTTGACGCAGACGGGGGCACATAACATGGGAGGTAGGTCGAGAGGAGAGGCAGGCAGAACGGGGAAGATGGTGTGAGGCCATCACGGTACCGCCACTGTAAGCGGGGAGCCATTCCGCAAGTCAGCCACTGTACGGAGACGTATGGGAAGGCGCGGGAGCGCGACGATCCGCGAGTCAGGAAACCCGGCTGTCGAGCCAGTTCACTCTACCCTTCGAGTCAAAGGGGAGGTGGGTCGTGCGGCTTTTTATTGTTGGGCTGGGGTTGATGCTCATGTTTGCGTTTGGGGATGGGGTTGGTCATGCGGAGGACGGAACGCCGGTCGTGCAAACCGAGGAAGTCGTGACCAGCGCGACCAAAACGCCGGTGCCGGTCAGCCATCTGAGCAGCGCGGTGGAAGTCATTACCGCCGAAGAGATGAAGCGTCAAAATTATAAAACGGTTGTGGAGGCCTTGCGCATGGCCCAGGGGATTACGGTCCTCCAGAGCGGCGGACCGGGCACGGAGGCGACCGTGCGCATCCGTGGGGGCAGCACGTCGCAGACGCTGGTCCTCATCGACGGCGCCATCGTCAACAGTGCGACCTTGGGATTCTTCAGCTTCGCCAACCTGACCACCGACAACATCGAGCGGATCGAGATTCTCCGCGGCGCCCAGAGTATGTTGTGGGGGTCCGACGCCATGGGCGGAGTCATCAACATCACCACGAAAAAGGGCACGGGACCGACAAAGGCAAGCGGATTTGGTGAATATGGTTCGTTCAATTCCATCCGCGAAGGCGGCGAGGTCTCGGGGAAAAAGGGGCTGTTTGATTATTCCATGACCCTTTCTCGATGGGATTTTGCCGGCTTCTCCGCTGCGGACTACCGGCTGGGAGCGACCGAAAGAGACCCTTACAGGAACTGGACGGCGTCCTCGCTGCTGGGGATGGACCTGCCCAAGGACGGGCGTCTTGAGTTCGCCTTGCGCTGGGTGAACGCCTCCACCAATATCGACAGCGTTTCGCCGCCGCCCCAAGACGTCTTCGCGTCCAAGAACAAGAGTCAGCAGTTCGTGTTTAGCGGAAATTATCAACAACGGATCACCACGTGGTGGGATCAGAAGCTGACTCTTTCGCGGTCGCAGGAGGAGTCACTCTTTTTGCCAGGCTCCCTTCAGCGTAATCTCGTGACGGGGACCACCAGCGTGCCGTCGGGTTCGCCCAATCAGACCAACGTGCTGTCCAACCGGCTGGAATGGCAGCACAACTTCCGGGTCGCCGATCCGCTGCTGGTGACGGCCGGCTACCAGTTCCGCGAGCAGCAGGGCGTCAACACCACGGGGCTTTCTGAACGGGTGATCTCCTCTCATGCCGGCTTTGCGCAGGCTCAATTGAATCTCTGGGACCGGGTCTTCGGCACGGCCGGCATCCGACAGGACCATTACTATGTGTTCGGGGAGGCGACCACCTATCGGTTGACGGGCGGCTATCTCCATAAAGAAACGGACACGAAGTTGCGGACGAGCTACGCAACGGGGTTCCGGGCACCATCCATCAACGATCTCTTTTTCCCCAATTTCGGCAACCCCAACCTCAAGGCCGAGAAAAGCCAGAGCTTCGACGTCGGGGCGGACCAGTGGTTCTTCCAGAAAAAACTCCAGCTCAGCGCGGGCCACTTCTGGAACCGGTACCGCGACCTGATCACGACGACCTTCGACCCGGTGGTCTGCGCACCCTTCAGCACTTTCGGCTTTTGCCCGATCAATGTCGGCAGCGCTTCGACCAAGGGTTATGAAGCCAGCTTTATGTACACCGAAGTCCTGAACCTGCCCATGCTCAAGGCCTTCGACGTGCACGGCCAGTACACCAATACGATGAGCCGGGACCTCACCACCGGCGCCAGACTGCCTCGCGTTCCGGTGGACCAGTGGAGTCTGACGTTTGGCTACAAGCCGGTCGAAGACGTGCGCATGGCCTTGACGGGCCGCATGATGGGCTCGCGTTTCAACACGACGGGGGACCGGCAGAACACGCCCGGCTTTGTCGTCTGGAACTATGCGACGACCTATGACGTGACCGACCGGGTCCAGGGCTATGTCCGTGCGGACAACATCTTCAACCAGCATTACCAGGAAATTCTCAACGCCGGGGCGCCGGTGCGCTCGATCTATTTCGGTATTCGCGTGAATCACGATTTGTTTTCGTAAGTGAGGATGCCGGTGGCTATCCCAAGGCTCGTCATTGCCGGGACAGGCAGCAACGTGGGCAAGACCACCGTGACTCTGGCCCTGCTGGCCGCGTTGCGGCAGCGGGGACGGAAGGTCCAGCCGTTCAAGGTCGGGCCGGACTACATTGATCCAGGCCATCATACAGCGGCGACCGGTCATCCCTCGCGCAACCTGGACGGGTGGATGTTGAACGCTGAGACCAACCGCGCAATCTTTGCCCGCGCGACCGCCGAGGCCGATATCGCCATCATCGAAGGCATGATGGGGTTGTTCGACAGCAGCTCGCCGTCCAGCGAGGTTGGCAGCACGGCGGAACTGGCCAAGCTGATTGAGGCTCCGGTTCTCCTGGTGATTGATGGGAGCGCCATGTCCCGCTCTGCTGCGGCCATGGCCTCCGGTTATGCCCGGTTCGATCCGGCCCTGAGGGTAGCCGGGGTCCTCTTCAATCGGGTCGGCAGTGACGGCCATTTTCAGTTGCTCAAGGCTGCGGTGGAAGCGGAGACCGATCTTTCTGTGGTCGGGTACTTGAAGCCAGACCAGACCCTGACGATCGGCGACCGCCACTTGGGATTGCGGACCGCGATCGAGCAGGATACGACCGAACTCTACGATCGGCTTGGCCGGGCTGCGGCGGAGACGGTGGATCTGGGCAAGGTGGAGGCTTTGGCGAGATCGGCCTCAGAATACGTGAGGGGTGAGGCGGTAGGGGCGAGGGGCGAGAAAAAGGCTTCGCCTCACGTCCGGATCGGCTTGGCCTACGATCCGGCCTTTTGCTTTTACTATCCAGAAAACTTGGAACTGCTGGAAGCGGAGGGGGCTGAACTGGTTCGCTTTTCGCCAATCAAGGACCAGGCCATGCCGGATGTAGACTTGCTCTATCTGGGCGGCGGCTATCCGGAGCTTTATGGGCGGGAATTGGCCGGCAATCGGACGATGCTGGCTTCCATCCGTCGGTTTGCCGAACAGGAAGGGACGGTCTATGCCGAATGTGGCGGCATGATGTACCTCACGCAAGCGATTCGTGACTTCGAAGGGAATGTCCATCAGATGGTCGGCCTGTTCCCGGCCGAGGCGATGATGCGGAAGCCGGGACTGACCCTGGGCTATCGCGAAGTGGAATTGACTATACCCTGCGCGATCGGCCGGCCCGGCCTCAAGGTCCGCGGGCATGAGTTTCATTATTCGTCGCTGGTGCCAAACGGGACGCTTGACTATGCTTGTGCCGTGACAGATGCGAAGGGACAGCCACGATCGCCTGATGGGCTGGTTCACGGCAACGTGGTGGCCCTCTACGCCCATTTGCACTTTTCCAGCCAGCCGGCTGTGGCTCGAGCGTTGGTGGCCTCCGCCAGAGCTTGGCGCCAGTCGGGCACGATACGAAAAGGGGCGCCGCTGTGATGGACGATGCCGAACACAAGGCCCGCATGGCGCGGCTGAAGGCCTCGGTGGACCGGCGCATCGAGGCGGCGCAGGAGGAGCGGGGGCTGGTGATCGTCTACACGGGCGCGGGCAAGGGAAAAACGACGGCGGCCTTGGGTATGGCCATGCGTTGCATCGGCCACGGGATGACAGTGGCGGTCGTCCAGTTCCTCAAGGGCGCCATCGATACGGCGGAGGAGAGGGTTCTGAGGAGCTTCGGCGAGCAGGTGACGTTCCTGCGCATGGGCGAGGGCTATACCTGGGAAACGCAGGACCGGACACGCGATACGGAGTTTGCACGGAAAGCTTGGGCGGCGGCGGCGGGATTTCTACGCGACCCGGCCTATGCCATGGTGATCCTGGACGAATTCAACATTGCGCTCCAGCATGAGTATGTGGCTCTGGCCGATGTGCTCCCTGTGCTGGAGGCCAGGCCGCCCATGCAGCATGTGGTCATCACCGGCCGAGGGGCGAAGAAGGAGCTGATCGAGGCCGCAGATCTCGTCACCGAAATGGGGCAACTGAAGCATCCGTTCCGAAAAGGCATCAAGGCCCAAAAGGGAGTCGAATTTTAGCCACATGGAAAAGATTTGCGGACATTGCCGCCAAAGTTTTGGCTGTCAACAGGAGGGCGGTTGTTGGTGCAATACGGTGAAATTGAGCGAGGCACAGCTGGCCTGGCTCAAACAGACGTTTGCCAATTGTCTCTGCCCCCGGTGTCTCTCGGCAGTGGCAACCGGGACTCTCTCTGATCGGACGGTCGTCTGATGGCCTTTCCCAAACAAACCCCGGTCGAACGCCATGGACACTTCTCCGACGAGGAGCGGGAGGCCGTCTACCGTGCCATCTTCGAACGCCGGGACGTGCGGGAGAAGTTTCTGCCGACGCCCATTCCCGATGCCGTGCTGACTCGATTGCTACTGGCGGCCCACCATGCCGGGTCGGTCGGGTTCATGCAGCCGTGGACTGGTGTCGTGGTGCGAAACACGGCCACCGAGCGGGCGGTCA
>JBJTAZ010000209.1:0-2891 GCA_046091085.1 Nitrospiraceae bacterium | reverse complement strand
GCATGTAGCTCTTCACCCCGTCCTGGTTCAGCACGACCAGCTCGCCCGGCTCGATCTCGCGCACCGCCTCGGCCCCGATCAGGTCGAACGCGCAGGTTTCTGAGGCCACCAGCCAACTGTCTTTCAAGCGGCCCAAGCAGAGGGGGCGAAATCCGTGCGGGTCCCGGCAGGCGATCACGGCGTCGTCCGTCAGGATCACCACCGAGAAGGAGCCACGCACCTGGCTCAACGCATCGATGATCCGGGACAGGAGCGTATCGCCGCGGGAGTGGGCGATCAAGTGAATCATCACCTCGCTGTCGGTCGAGGACTGGAAGATCGCGCCGTACGCTTCCAACTCGTTCCTCAGCATCTGCGCATTGATCAGATTGCCGTTATGCGCCAGCGCCAGGTTGCCGAAGGCGAAGTTCACGGTCAAAGGCTGGACGTTCTTGAGGTTGTTCCCGCCAGCGGTCGAATAGCGATTGTGACCGATGGCTTTGGGACCGGGCAGGCGCTTCAGTATCGACTTCGTGTAGATGTCGGCCACCAGGCCCATGCCCTTTTCCTGGTGGAAGTGCTCGCCGTCGGACGAGACGATGCCGGACCCCTCTTGACCGCGATGCTGCAGGGCATAGAGACCGAGGTAGGCCAGATTGGCCGCTTCCTTGTGGCCATAGATGCCGAAGACCGCACACTCATCGTGGAATTTATCGGGGGTGATCAGGTTCATGCTGATAACTTACTGCTCCAGCGCCCGTTCCAAGCTGTTGCCCCACCGGTCGAAGAGCGTCGCGAGGTCCGCATCGATCCGGCAACCGGCGCCCCAACGATCGGCCGCGACGTCGATGGTCAGGCGATCTCCCTGGACCGTGCCGATCGCCGCCGCCGGCACGCCCAGTTTTTCCGCCGCGTTAAGCACCGACTCCACCGCAGCGGGCGCGACCGACAGGACCACCCGCGACTGGCTCTCGCCGAACAGGAGGGCGTCCCGACGAAGTCCATTCGGCTCTAATCGTACCACAGCACCGAGCCGAAGCCCAGGCGGTGGGTTTGAGAGGGGCGCGCTTCGCGAGGCCCCCTCCCAACTTGATGGATGAGACACACAGCTCTCAGCAAGGGCCACAGCCAGGCCTCCGTCGGAACAGTCATGGGCCGACTGAACCAGTCCCTCTCCGATCAGCTTCAGCACGCAGGCCTGCAAGGCCTTTTCCGCCTCCAGGCTCAGGTGCGGCGGCGAACCCTGCTCCCGATGATGCACCAGGCGCAGATATTCCGTCCCGCCCAGTTCGTCTCTGGTCGCGCCCAGCAGGATGATCCGATCCCCGGCTTGCTTGAACCATTGGGTCGTGGCGCGATCCGCCGGCTCGATCAACCCCACCATGCCCAGGATCGGCGTCGGGTAAATGGACAGGCCGTTGGTCTCGTTGTAAAAACTCACGTTGCCGCTGACCACTGGAATCTCGAACGCCTCGCAGGCATCCTTGATCCCTTCGATAGACAGGATGAACTGCCACATGATGTCCGGCCGCTCGGGATTCCCGAAGTTCAAACAGTCGGTCAGGCCGATCGGCAGAGCGCCGGAACAGACCAGGTTCCGCGCCGCTTCCGCCACGGCAATGCCGGCCCCAACGTAGGGATCCAACAGGCAGTAGCGCCCATTGCAGTCCGTGGCAATAGCCAGCGCCTTGTTTGTCCCCTTGATCCGCACCACCGCCGCGTCCGAACCGGGCCGCACCAGCGTGTTCGTCCGCACCATGTGATCATACTGCCGATAGACCCAGGACTTGCTGGCAATGGTCGGCGATTCCAACAGGGACAACAACACCGCCGTGGCGTCTTTCACATCCGGCAGAACATCGACGTTCAACGATTGGAGATGTTCCTGGTAGGGAGGCGGGGCGTTGGGGCGCTCGTAGCGGGGGCCGTCCTCGGCCAGCGCCTTGGCGGGAATCTCCGCCACGACCTGCCCTTGATCGCGCACGCGCAGGACGCCGTCGTTCGTCACCCGGCCCACCACCGGCGCGGCCAGGTCCCACTTGTGGCAGATCGCCAGGACTTCCGCTTCCTTCCCTTCCTTGGCGATCATCAGCATCCGTTCCTGCGACTCCGACAGCATGAGTTCGTAGGGCGTCATGCCCGGCTCGCGCCTCGGCACCTCGGTCAAATCCAGATCGATGCCATTGCCGGCCCGCGACGCCATCTCGCAGGACGAGCTGGTCAAGCCCGCCGCGCCCATGTCCTGAATGCCGACCAGTAAATCCTTGTCCATCAATTCCAGGCAGGCTTCGAGCAGGAGCTTCTCGGTGAAGGGATCGCCCACCTGCACGGTCGGCCGCTTGGCCTCGGAAGCTTCATCGAACGCATCGGAGGCCATCGTCGCGCCGTGAATCCCGTCCCGGCCGGTCTTGGACCCGACATACATCACCGGATTCCCCACGCCAGCAGCCAGGCCCTTGAAGAGCCGGTCCTTCTTGGCAATGCCCAGGCAAAAGGCGTTCACCAAGGGGTTTTGGCTGTAAATGTCGTTGAAGACCACTTCGCCGCCGACCGTGGGCACTCCCATGCACTTGCCGTAGCCGGCGATCCCGGCCACCACGCCTTTGAATAGATGGCGATTCAGCGGCTTGTCCAGCAGGCCAAACCGGAGCGAATCCAGCAACGCGATCGGCCGCGCGCCCATCGTGAACACGTCGCGCAGAATCCCGCCGACGCCGGTCGCCGCCCCCTGATAGGGCTCGATGAACGAGGGATGGTTGTGCGACTCCATCTTGAAGACCGCTCAGAGACCGTGGCCGATGTCTAGCGCCCCGGCTTTCTCCCGAGGCGACTGAACGTCTCGCTGGCCGGTGGTCGGTTGATTTCTGTGATGGAGGCGAGATCTCTTGTAGGAGCATTGCTCGCTTCTCATT
>JBJTAZ010000208.1:0-7147 GCA_046091085.1 Nitrospiraceae bacterium | reverse complement strand
GTGGAAAATCCGAACGCGCAGCGTTTGCTGTGGCTCGAGATTCTGCTGAACGACCGGCTCGATGCGATCCTGGACCTGGGCGACCCCGCGGTTCGCGAAGCCTACGATAAAGCTTGCCGGTGGTACACCAGCTATCGCAGCCTGATCGACAGCATGGTGAAACGGGCTCCGCTGCCGGCCGATGCTTCTCCCGTGGATCAACGCGACTATCGTACGTTCGTGGAGGCGCTCCGCTTTGCCGCCGATCACCACTGACCGCCTCATCGCCTCTCTTCGGGAATACGTCAAGAACTCCGGCGTCAGCGTGGACTTGTTGCTGGTCGGAGGGCTTGCGCTGCAGGCGTACGGGCTTGCCGAGCGCGCCACCCAAGACGTTGACGGGGAGCTCATCGGAGACCCTGAAGCCCTGGCTCAGCACCTCCGAGGCCGGAGCATCCCCGCCGATCTCGGCGAGAACATGTCGGGCTGGTCGGTTGTGGCGATGCCGCTGGGCTATCGAGACCGCGCGTCGGTGTTTGTCGAAGAGCCGGGCATCCGTATTCGCTTGCTGTCCCCGGTTGACTTCGTGATTGCCAAGCTTCGCCGAGGCACCGAGTTGGACTTGGAGGACGCCCTCTCTGTCGTGCGGCGGTTCGAGGTATCTCCGTCCGCCGTTCAACGTGCTGCTGAAGCGGCCATCGATGTTTCACCCAAGGATACTGCGCTCTTCATCTTCCGCAAGACCGTTCAGCTCTTTGTTGAACGGCTCAAGCCTTCCTAAGTTCTCTTCTCGCTAGATCCGCAATCGATGGGATTGTCAGTCGTTGACGCCGACTGTTTCGTGGTGCTATCGTCGTGCCACGTTTTAATAATTCGTAGCACTAAGAGGCGGACCATGAAAAAGCTTGTGCGGTTCGGGGTGTCGCTGGACCACCATTTGCTCGATGATTTCGACCGGCTGATCGCCCGCAAGAACTACGCGACCCGGTCGGAGGCGTTGCGGGACTTGATCCGCGACAATCTGGTCGGGCAGGAGTGGGACGAAAGCAAAGAGACGGTCGGGACGATCACGCTCCTCTACGACCACCATGTCCGCTCGCTGACGGAGAAACTCACCGACATTCAGCACGACTACGAGAAGCTGATTCTCTCCGCGATGCACGTGCATCTGGATCACGACCATTGTCTGGAAGTGCTGGCGGTCCGTGGAAAAGGCCGCGAGATCCGTCAGGTTGCGGACCGGTTGATCGCGACCAAGGGCGTCAAGCACGGCAAGCTCACCATGACGACCACGGGCAAAGGGCTCCGCTAGCCCTTCGGCGGGTACTGTGGCGATCCTCTTCGGCTTCTGCCTTCAATTTGCGGTGCTGTTCGCCTGGGCCGTGGCCATGGCCCACGAGCCGGCGGAGGAGGGGACCGTCGTGTTGCCGGATGTGCCGGTGCTGGCGGAACGCCTGACCGCCGCCTCTTCGGAGCACGTCATTCCCGGCAAGGATATCATGCTCCAGCCCCAGGGACGTCCTGGCAACCTCCTGCGCCTCGCGCCGGGCATTCTTTCCGTGGAACATTCCGGGGGGGGAGGGAAGGCCGACCAGTATTTTTTGCGGGGATTCGACGCAGATCACGGAACGGATATCGCCGTCTTTCGGGACGGCATGCCGATCAACTTGCGCAGCAACGCCCATGGCCAGGGCTACACGGACCTGAACTTCATCATTCCAGAAACGATCAAGGAGGTGCAGGTCTACAAGGGGCCCTATCACGTCCAGTACGGGGATTTCGACACGGGCGCGGCGGTCGAGTTCGTGACGCGGGAGACGGTGGAGGAGGGGATCGTGAAAGCGGCAGGGGGCCAGTTCAACCAACAACGGTACATGACCATGTTCTCCCCGACCACCGACAAGGTGCGGACGCTGATCGCCGCGGAGGGGTATCACATGGACGGGCCCTTCCTGAGCGCGAACCGGTACAATCGGTTCAACGGGCTGGCCAAGGCGACAATGAACCCCACGGGCCGGTCGGAGCTTAGCTTCACCGGCACCTACTACCAGGGCCAGTGGAATGCGTCGGGCCAGATTCCGCTCCAATTGGTCAACGACGGACAACTCGATCGCTTCGGCTCCATGGACCCCTCCGAAGGGGGGCGGACGCAACGGGCGACGGCCACGCTGCGCTACCATTACGATGCGCCGAACGGGGGCCGGTTTTTTGCGGACCTCTACGGCCAGTATTACAAGCTGGACCTGTACAGCAATTTCACGCTTTTCCTGAACAATCCGGCGAACGGAGACGGGATCGAGCAGAACGATCGGCGGGCCATCTACGGCAGCGACGTGGGGTATCGCCAAGTCGGCGAGATCGCGGGCGTTGCCGGCGCCGCGACAGTCGGTGTCCAAACCCGCGTGGACGATGCGAAGGTCCGGCTGGGGACGCAACAACGGCGGATGCGTCTGGGCACGACCTCCGACAGTGATGTGCTGGAAGCCTCCTATTCGCCCTACGTTAAACTGGAACTGCAGCCGGCGCCCTGGATGCGCATCAACGGCGGGGCGCGCGGCGATATCTATACCTTCGATGTCCGGAACCGCTGCGCGGCCTGCCCGCAACAACCGGCCGGGCAGACCGATGCGGCCATCGCGAGCACGAAGGGCAATCTGGTGCTGGGGCCCTGGTTCGGCACCGAGTTCTTTCTGAATTTCGGCACCGGCTTTCACAGCAACGATGCCAGGGCCGTAGTGAGCAACCCGTCGGTGCAATCGTTGCCGCGCGCGACGGCCTATGAGGTCGGCGTGCGGACCAAACAGTGGGATCGCGTCGAGTTGCTGGCTACGCTCTGGGCTCTGGACCTCTCTTCCGAGTTGGTCTTTGCAGGTGACGTGGGCGCGACCGAGATTCGCGGCGCGACGAGACGCTACGGGACGGAGTTGGGCGCGAGGCTGCAATTGCTCGACTGGCTGAGCCTGCGCGGGGACTTGACCGTGACCCACGCGGAGTTTCGCGGGACGGGCCAGGCCGTGCCCCTGGCACCGGAGTTGACCGGCCAGGCCGGATTGACCGCCACGCTGCCTAACGGGTTGACCTCTTCCCTGCAAATGGTCCATATGGGAAGGCGCCCGGCGGTCGAAGACCGGTCGGTGTACCTCCAGGGCTTCACCTTCTTCGATTGGGTCAACCGTTATCGTGTGCCGGTGAAGATGGAACGGGGGAGACTGGAAGCCTTTTTCACGATCCAGAACCTGTTCAACGCCCAGTGGCGCCAGGCTCAGTTCTTCTATGAGTCGCGGGTCAGTCCAACGGCGCAGGCTGTGTCGGACGTGCATTTTTCTCCCGGCATGCCGCGTAATATTATGGGCGGTTTGGCATGGGTGTTTTGATGGCCACGAAGATTCTCGCACGATCGTTTTACGAGCGCCCGACCTTGACGGTCGCGAAAGATCTCCTGGGGACCTATCTGGTTTGCCAGAGTGCCCAAGGCTTGCTCGCCGGCCGGATCGTCGAGGTGGAGGCCTATGTCGGACCCGAAGATCGGGCCTCTCATGCCTCGCGCGGCAAGACCAAGCGGACGGAGGTCATGTTCGGGCAAGCCGGGATTGCCTACGTCTATCTGATCTATGGGATGCATCACTGCTTTAACATCGTGACCGAGCAGGAGGACTATCCGGCGGCGATTCTGGTCCGGGCGGTCCAACTTGACGATGAACTGATCGACGGGCCTGGGCGGCTCTGCCGGCGATTCGACATCAGCCGAACCCAGACTTGGCACGACCTCACGCTCGGCAAGCAACTGTGGCTGGAAGATCGCGGCGAACAGGTGTCGTCGAGGCGGATCGTCAAGGGACCAAGGATCGGGGTGGATTACGCCGGCGAATGGGCGAAGAAACTCTGGCGGTTCCGTCTCAAGGGCCTCTAGGCAAATAAAAAGGGGAGCGCCGTTTGGCGCTCCCCTGTGGCTGTCCGCTGAACGGAAGCTTAGTTGATCGTCCGCTCGCCCGTGATCTTCGTCGCGGATTCGACCGGCGGCTGCACCTTGATCTGAGGGCCCTGCACCTTCGGCAGCCGGTTGAACTTCCCGTCGGACCGATGGTCGGCGTCCTTCTCGACGATCCGACCGTTGTTCGGATCCACGAGGTGCTGTTCGGCGTGCTTGGGGGCCACGGCGGCGGCGGCGGAAAGAGCCTTCTCGCCGCTCGCGTTGGTCTGGCCCTGGTCGTTGGCATTGCCGGAAGCCGGGTAGCCGGGATGCTTCGGCAGGAGGGCCGGATTGGCCAGCGCCAGCGAAAGGGAGAGCATAACGCCCAACACCGCGATACCAGTGCTGATGAGAGTCTTCATAGCGGTCGCTCCTTTGAAATTAAGTGTGAAAGACGATCAATTAATACGCAAATCAGGTAAGGCCGAAATTCAGGGGCGTATCTTAGCCAGCTCTGTTGAGCCTGTCAATATGGGAAGCGGAACCCTGAACAGTTGTAAAGTCTAAAAGTTGGCAAGTCTGTCCTGCGCCGGTATGTCTTCGAAAACTTTACAACTTTCTGACTGGCTGACTTACAGCTCGACGCTCAACGGCTCCGTGGCGGCCGACGGCCTCTGCCTCCCCGACGGCGGTAGGCGCCGCCTCGGTGAACTGGCGTGGGAAGTTGGATGATGACGGTCGTCCCCTGGCCCGGCTCGCTGGCGATGGAAATCTGCCCCTGATGCTCCTCGACGATTTTCTTGACCGTGGCCAAGCCCAAGCCGGTCCCGGCCCGCTTCGTCGTAAAGAAGGGCTCGAAGATCTTGCTCATGTGCTCGGCGGGGATGGGGACTCCGTCGTTCTTGATCAGAATCTGCACATCGTTCGCGCGGCCGGCCTTCACCGGCGACACCTGGATGTCGAGCTGGCCGCCTGGCGACATGGCCTCGATCGAATTTTTGAAGATGCTGAGGAAGACCTGCTGTAGCTTGCCGTCGTCGCAGCGGACCTGGTTGAGATTGGCGGCATAGTCCTTGGTGACCCGGATCCGGTTCATGTCCAGTTCCGTGGCCACGACCGTGAGCGTGTTCTCGATGATGTCCGGCACGCGGCAGAGCCGGCGGTTCAAATCCAGCGGCTTGGCGAAGTCGAGAATTTCGTTAAGGATCGCCTCGACCCGAATGAGGTCGCGCATGGCGTTTTCCACGCGGGTCTGCGGGTCGAAGTCCAGAATCCCTTCGCCCGTCACTTCTTCGAGCTGTGCCCGGATGGAGGCCAGCGGTTCCCGGATTTCCGTCGCGAGAAAGGCGCTGAACTCGCCGAGGGCCGCCTGCCGCTCCAGTTTCCGGATCAAGGGCTCCGGCGCGGCCAGGGGGGCTTGGTCGGCGGCAGGCTCCACGGCCTCGCCCGGTTCGACGGAGGCGGCTTGGGCGACCGGCGGTTCTTGCAGCAACTCGACCAATTTCACGATCACCGGCTCCAACGCCCTGGCATCGGGCAGCCCGTACTGCAACGGGGTCTTCGAGCCCAGGGTAATCGTGCCGCCGACTTGGCCCCGGACGAAGAAGGGCACGACCAACGCGGAACGGAACCGTTCTTTGTAGAGATGCTTGTGGTCCAGGAACCGTCCTTGCGTGGAGGCCAGGTCGTTGTCCAGGCGGATTTTCCTGTGACGGACCGCCCAGCCGGACGCCGAAGCGTCCAGACCCAGGCGATGGCCCGGTTTCAAATCTTTCTTCTGGTCCCCGCGATCTTCGCCGGCGATCCCCAGCACTTCCAGAATGCCGGCGATCGGGTCGTAATAGGTGACCCAAGCCCGATCGAAGGGCGTGGTGGTCGCGGTTTCGTCGAGCAGCGCGATGATCCGTTCTTGCATCGCCGGCGTGGCATAGGAGGCAGGGGCCAAGGCTTGGGCGGCTGCGGGGACAGCGTCCCACGCCGGCGCCGGCTCCTGGGCGACCGTCGGAGGGACGAGGAGGACCGTGCCGTCGAAGAGTCCGGCCCGTTCCAACGAGCCGGTGATGCTGTCGCCGGCGCCCTCGAGCAGAGTCCGTTCCTTTTTCGTGAACGCCGCCCCCTCTTTCCGTCCGACGACGAGCGCGCCGTACAAACGCTGTTTGTGGCGGAGCGGCAAGGCCAACAGGGCTTTGGCCGTGGGCGTAATCATGCGCAGCCGCAGGGCCCGCAGGCCCTCGCCTTCGCCGACCGGCGCAGGAGCGGACAGGAGACTCTGCTCCACGCCGGACAGGGCGCGGACGATGGACTGGACTTCGCGGGGCGCAAAGCCGCGAGCCCCCTGGGCGACCAAGGGACCGTTGGCCCGCTCGCAGATGGCGACCAGGGCCGCCTCCATGCCGAGTTCGTTGAGCGCCTCGGTCAACGTGCGTTGGAGCGTCGTCAGTTTCCCGGTGCGCGGCTGTTCGGCTGCCTGGCCCATGTGTACTCCTCCGATGGATGCGTGTCGCTGGCGATGATTCGGTGAGGGCGGCATTGTAGCATGCAGCCCGGTCATTGCAAGTTCAATTGACGATGCGCGGCGGCTTGCGATGGATGACCATTTCGACGCGGCCCTGTTCGGACACCCAGAGGGTCAGAATCGTGCTGGTCACGCTGATGATCAGCGCGCCCCAGACCGAGGGCCAGAAGCCTTCCACGACGAAGCCTTTGACCAAGAAGGCCACGAGGTGCAGAAGCAGCGCGTTGATGACGACCATGAACAGGCCGAGGGACAGGATGATGAAGGGGAGCGAGAACAGGTAGAGCACGGGCCGGACGATGGCGTTGAGAAAGGCCAGCAGGATCACGGCGGCGATGCCGGCGGAGACGCTCTCCACCCTGATCCCCTCGACGACCTGGCTGGCCAGGAAGACGGCGATGCCGGTCACCGTGAACCGGATGAGGAGCCCTCTCATTTGTGAGGCTCCGCCTTGGGGGGCACGGACGAGAAGCGCAGCTCGCTGGCCGTCATGCCGGTGGCATCCTGGGTCACCTCCGCCACGACGCGATGCCCGACCTTGAGGGCGTCGCGGTTGCTGGCTGCCTTGGTCGTGCGGTAGCTGGTTTTGGCCGTCGTCTTGATCGTCACGGTTTTGGCGTCGAGCGTTTGGACGATCACATGGTCGGCCGCGACTTCCGTCACGGTGCCCATGACGTGAGCGCTGCCTTCATGCGCCCAGGAAGCCGGGGAGAGCACAGCCAGGAACAATAGCATGCCGAACG
>JBJTAZ010000207.1:0-2878 GCA_046091085.1 Nitrospiraceae bacterium | reverse complement strand
GCCAGGACGAGAAAGACCATCAGCAGCCCGAACCCGAAGGCCCAGACCGACTGGCTCCCGGCTTTTTTCTGCTGATAGGCGATGCCGCTCCATTGCAGCCGGTAGCCTTGTGGGGTCAGCGCCTCGGCCCCGGCCCGCTCGATGGCGTCCAGGATCTGGCCCGTGCTGTAGCCCTTCGTCACGTCGCCCAGCACCATAGCCGAATTCATGCCGTTGAAATGGGGGACCGGATCGGGGCCGCTGGTGAAGTCCGCCGAGACCACCGCGTTGAGCGGAATCATGACGCTCCCCTGCCCGTTCTCTCCCCGGACGTAAATTTTCTCGATGTCCTGCGGGCCGGACCGGAACTCCGGCTCCGCCTCCGTCTGCACACGATAGACCCGGCCGAACTTGACGAAGTCGTTGATGTAGAGATTGCCGAAGTAGGCTTGCATCGTGTCGAAGACCTGCGAAATCGGCACGCCGAGGGTCTTCGCCCGCTCGCGGTTGATGCGTGCGTAGAGGCGCGGCACGTCCACGCGGAAACTCGAGTTGGCGACCGCGACGCTCGGGTCGCGCTGGGCCCGCTCGACGAATTGCTGGAGCGCCTCGTTGAATTTCCGGAAGTCGCCGGCGCCCGGGTCCTGGATCTGGGCGGCCAACCCGGCCGAGGCGCCCAATCCCTCAATGGGCGGCGCGTTGAACGCCAGAACCACCGCGTCCTGAATTTTGGCGAACTCCCCGTAGGCCGCCCCGTTGAGCGCCGACACGTGGGCATCAGGAGCGCGCCGCTCCTCCCAATCTTTCAAGGTCACGAACATCGTGGCGCTGCTGGAGTTGCGCCGGTCGAACACGAAATTCTGCCCGTCCAGCGTCACCAGGTTGGCGACGGCCGGCTGGGCGAGGAAGTACCGTTCGATGCGCGCCAGCACCGCATCGGTCCGCTGTTTGGACGCGCCTTCCGGCAGACTCACGACGACGATGAAATAACCCTGATCCTCGTCGGGCACGAATCCCAACGGCACGGTCCGGAACAATTGCACCGTCGCACCGATGAGGAGGAGAAAGACCAGGCCGGAGAGGAGGCTTCGGCGCACGACCAGCCCCACCGCCCCCGCGTAACCGGCCTGCATCCCGTCGAACAGGCGGTTGAAGAGGCCGAAGAGGCCGCGGCGCTGTCCATGGCTCGGTTTGAGCAGCAGGGCGCAGAGCGCGGGGCTGAGCGTCAGGGCCACGAACCCCGAGAGGATGACCGACAGCGCGATCGTGACCGCAAACTGACGGTACATCTGCCCCACGATCCCGCCCAGGAACGCGACGGGCAGGAACACGGCGCAGAGCACGAGCACAATGGCAATGACCGGGCCGATGACTTCTTCCATCGCCTTGCGGGCCGCGGCCTTGGGCGGGAGCCCCTCCGCCATGTGCCGCTCCACGTTCTCCACGACGACGATCGCATCGTCCACGACGATGCCGATCGCCAAGACCATGCCGAAGAGGGTCAGGGTGTTGATGGAGAACCCCAGGGCCTGCATGCCGGCGAAGGTGCCGATCAGCGAGACCGGCACCGCGATGGCGGGAATCAACGTGGCTCGCCAGGACTGGAGGAACAGATAGACGACGAGGATGACGAGGACCAGCGCCTCCGCCAGGGTGTGGAGCACTTCGCGGATCGAGACCTCGATGAACCGCGTCGTATTGTAGGGGATGCTGTAGGTCACGCCTTGCGGAAAGGCCTTGGCCAGGCCGTCCATTTCGCCGCGGATGCGCCGGATGGTATCGAGCGCGTTGGCGCCGGGCGCCAGATAGACCACGATCAGGGTCGAGGGCTTGCCGTCCAGCCTCCCCTCCAGCCCGTAGGCCTGCGCCCCGATCGCCACCCGCGCCAGGTCCTTGAGCCGGATCATCGAGCCGTCCGGCTTCGCACGCACGATCGTCTCCTCGAAGTCCTTCACGTCCCGGAACCGTCCCTGGGTGATGACCGGCACGGTCAACTGGGTCCCCTGAGGCGCCGGCTCACGCCCGATCGTGCCGGCGGGAAAGTCGCGGTTCTGCTCCTGGACGACGGTGGCAATGTCGCTCGGCGTGAGCCCGAGCTGCCCCATCTTGCTGGGATTGAGGATCAGCCGCATGCTGTAGTCCTGCTGGCCGAAGACGGAGGCCTCCCCCACGCCGGGCAGCCCCTTGATCGAATCCACCACGAAGCGATTCGCGTAATTGGCCAGGAAGACCGAATCGTGCCGGGGATCGTCGGATCGCAACGCCAGGACGGCCACGAGGTTGGGCGTCTGCTTCCGCACCGACACGCCCTGGCGGATGACTTCCTGCGGCAGCTGGGGCTCCGCGAGTTTCTCGCGGTTCTGGGCCTGGACCGCGGCGATGTCGAGGTTCGTGCCGATCTCGAAGGTCAATTCGATCTTGACGTGGCCGTCGCCGGTGCTGGACGACTGGCTGTAGAGGAGGTTGTCGATGCCGGGGAGCTGCCGTTCGATCGGGCCGGCCACCGCCTCGGCCGCCACCTCCGCGCTCGCGCCCGGGTAGTCGGCCTCGATGAGGACCGTCGGGGGCGCGATATCGGGAAACTGCGCGACCGGCAGGGAACCGATCGCCGCGAGGCCCACGACGACGATGACGATGGAGAGGACCGACGCGAAGACCGGTCGGTCGATGAAGAACAGGAAGTTCACCCGCGTCGTTCCACGCCCGCAGCCGGTTTCGGCGTGTCGGCCGGCTTGGACACGTCGGTCGGCTGAGAAACTGCGGATGGTCCACCCGTGGCGGGCGCCGCTACGGGACGCACCGCCGCGCCCGGCATGACTCTCTGGAGCCCGTCCACAATGACGCGATCACCCGGGGCCAAGCCCTGATCCACCAGCCATTGATCGCCGAGCCACGCCGT
>JBJTAZ010000206.1:0-10156 GCA_046091085.1 Nitrospiraceae bacterium | reverse complement strand
GTCGGGGCCTATATGATGGTGGACATGGCCCACATTGCCGGGCTCGTGGCCGCCGGGCTCCACCCCAGCCCCGTGCCCTATGCCGACTTCGTAACGACGACAACCCACAAGACGCTGCGCGGCCCGCGCGGCGGGGTCGTGATGTGCAAGGCGGAGCATGCCAAGGCGGTGGACAAAGCCGTATTCCCCGGTATGCAGGGGGGGCCGTTGATGCACGTGATTGCGGCCAAGGCCGTGGCCTTCGGCGAGGCCCTGTCTCCGTCGTTCAAAGCCTATCAGCAGCAGGTCCAAGCCGATGCCCGCGCGCTGGCTGCGGAGCTCCTCTCGCGCGATTACAGGGTGGTGTCCGGCGGAACCGACACGCATCTGATGCTGATCAACCTGAGCAACAAGAACGTGACCGGCAAGGATGCCGAAACGGCGCTGGACAACGCCGGCATCATCGTGAACAAGAACGCGGTGCCCTACGACGAGAAGCCGCCGGCGGTTGCCAGCGGAATCCGCGTGGGAACGCCGATCGTCGCCACGCGCGGCATGCGGGAAGCGGACATGGCGGAGATCGTATCGCTCATCGATCAAGTCCTCCAGAAACCCAAGGACAAGCGGCTGCAGCGGGAAATTCGGAAACAAGCCAAGGCGCTCTGCAATCGGTTCCCCTTCTTTTACCCCTACGAGGCCCCCTCGGCCTGAAAAGGACCAGCCCGGTGAAGTGCCCTTTCTGCGACGACATCGAAGACAAAGTGGTGGACTCGCGCATGGCCCGCGAGGGCGAGGTCATCCGCCGACGCCGCGAATGTCTCTCCTGCAAGCGCCGCTATACGACGTACGAGCGGGTTGAGGAGAGCCTCCCTGTCGTCGTGAAGAAAGAAGGGCGTCGGGAACCCTTCGAACGCAGCAAAATCCTGGCGGGCTTGAAGAAGGCCTGCGAAAAGCGCCCCGTCAGCACCGCGACGATCGAGACGGTGGCGGATCGGATCGAGACGCGCATCCAGGAAATGGGGGACACGGAGCTGCCCAGCACCGTCGTCGGCGAGGAAGTCATGCGGGAGCTGCATCAGCTCGACCAAGTGGCCTATGTCCGGTTCGCCTCCGTCTACCGCGAGTTCAAGGACATCGACCAATTCATGGACGAGTTGAAGGCGCTGGCCCGCGAGCGACGGGAAAAGTAGCCCGCTCTCTCCCGCCCTGCCTTCTCCCTTCCCTCGGCTCCCCCATAGCACGTGACGAGCGGGTGCGATCGGATTCCCGGCGCTCGCATCGTCGACCGAGGTGTCTGATGCCGACGGTGAGGCAGAGCCCAAAACCCAAGCGAACGAGACGGCGACCACCCGGCAAGCGAACAGCGACTCATGTTGCCATCATCGGAGCTGGCCGTGGCGGCACGGCGCTGATGGAGATCTTTGCCACCGATCCGTTGGTGCAGGTCGTGGGCATTGCCGAGGTGGACCCCAAGGCCGCCGGGGTTGCCTTGGCGCGCCGGCTGGCCATCCCGATCACCCGCGACTATCGGGAGCTGCTCGCGATGGAGCGGGTGGATCTGATCATCGATGTATCCGGCAGCCAGGAGGTCGGCCGGGTCCTGCAAGATTTCCACCGCATGGGGGTCGCGGTCATCGGCGGCGCCAGCGCCAAATTCATGTGGCAGCTCATCGAGGCCCGCATTCGCGCCACTGCCGAGATTGAAAAGACGCTCAACAAGTACCAATCCCTCTACCGCCTCTATGTCAAGGAGTCTGGGGCGGCGGTCACGGAAGAGCGGACCCGCATCGCCTGCGAGATCCACGACGGCCTGGTGCAGCATCTTGCCGGGTTGAACTTCAAGTTGGACCTGGGGCAGGAGCAGCTGCACACGGACCTTGCCGCCTGCGCGGCCACGCTGCGCGACACCAAAGCCGAGCTGAAAACGGCGATTCAGGAAGCCAGGCAAGTGATCTTCAATCTGCGGCCGGTCGATTACGACAAGATGGAGCTGATCCCGGCGCTCACGAATTACCTGAAGTCCTACGAAACCCAGTCCCACATCAAGACCGAATTTTCCGTGTCCGGGGACGAGACCGCGCTGCTTCCCAAGACCAAGATCTTCCTGTTCCGCATCGTGCAGGAGGCGCTGAGCAATGTGCAGAAACACGCTCGCACAGATCGGGTGTCGGTCCGGCTCGAGTTGCGCCCCGAGTCGCTTGTTGCCACCATCACCGACTCAGGCATCGGCTTCGACATGGACGCCGTGACGCAGGACCCGGAAAAATGGGACCACTTCGGCCTCCGGGGCATCGTGGAGCGGGCACGCTTGGTGGGCGGGGAGGCCAGCATCGAATCCAAAAAAGGCAAGGGGACTCGGGTCACTATCGCCGTGCCGCTGACGCAGAAGGAGGCCGAGCTACATGGAGCGAATTAAGGTGTTGATTGCGGACGATCACCGCGTGGTGCGGGAAGGGCTGTCCGCCATCCTGAAGACCAAGGAGAACATCGAGGTGGTCGGGGAGGCGCAAGATGGGCAGGAGGCGGTCGAGAAAACCCGCTCGCTCCTGCCGGACGTGATTCTGATGGACGTCAGCATGCCACGGATGGGTGGCGTCGAAGCCACGCGCATCGTCAAGCGGGAATTTCCGCACATCGGCATCATCGCGCTGACCATGTACGAAGAGCAGCAATACATCTTCGATCTGGTCCGGGCCGGCGCGACTGGGTATTTGCTCAAAGATACGGACTCAGCGCAGATTGTGACGGCCATCCGAGCCGTGTATCGCGGCGAATCGCTCATCCATCCCTCGGTGGCCAGCAAGATTCTCGCGGAGTTTTCCCTGTTAGCCCAGCGCAAGGGCAAGAAGCCGGCCTGGGTGGAGCATGACCTGACGGAGCGGGAAATCACCGTGTTGCGGCTGGTCGCGGACGGGAAGACGAACAAGGAAATCGCGAATAATTTGGACTTGAGCGAGAAAACCGTCAAGAACCATGTGCGGAACATCTTCCACAAGCTGCAGGTTTACGACCGGACGCAGGCGGCAATTCTGGCTATTCGTAAGGGGCTGATCGAATTGGATCCGAAGCCGTAGGGTGGAAGTTATGAGTTGGCAGTGTTGAGTGTGTCGTTTGCACGCGACGCTGAAAACGTAACACGCACAACTTGCCTTACGCGTAGCGATCCTCATCCCAAGGCAGCGCAGTGTTCGAATACCCACGCACTTCCCAGTACCCCGGGCGGTCCTGTTCCAGGAAGACGATCTCCTTCACCCACTTGGCGCCCTTCCAGGCATAGCGTTTCGGGACGTGCATACGCACCGGCCCGCCGTGTTCTTTGGGGAGTGGCGCGCCGTTCCAGGCGCGGACCAACAACACATCCTCGTCGTCGCAGGCTTCGAGCGGTAGGTTGGTCGAGTAGTTGTCGTAGCTCGTGAAATAGACGAAACGGGCTTCAGGCTTGGGCTGTGCCACCTGCATGAGGTGTCGGAACAGGACGCCTTCCCAGGCGTTGTCGAAAGTGCTCCAAGTCGTGACGCAGTGAAAGTCGGCGGTGAGTTCGATCTGTGGCTGGGCGAGAAACTGCTCCCAGGTCCAGGTGAAGGGATGCTTGACGAGACCGCTGACGGTCAACGTCCATACATCTAGCGGCAGGTCAGGATGGATGCCTAGGTCGAGCACCGGCCAGCCCTTGCTCAGGTGTTGGCCCGGCGGGAGCCGGCTGGCTCTGGTTCGGTGGTCTTGCGTCACGCCGTCCTCGACGAGACCGCGCTTCGCCTTGGCCCATTCTTCTTTCTTGGCAATGAGTTTTTCGTTCGGCTCTTGCATCGGATATCTGCTCAATGGGGTTCGGCCAGCGCACTGTAGCACATGCACATTTTTCCTAGCAATGAACCGATCGGGCATAAAAAACTGGCCGACCTTGTGAGAAAGTGAGGGCGTAAGGCCAAAGGGAGAGATTATTCGCAACGGTGAAAAAGTCACACTTGTTTGGTTTTTGCCACACACAGTGGCAGATCATGAAATAATTTATGAACTAAATCAATGACTTATATTTATAATGTCAGAGAGATATTCTGGCATCTACTTTGCTAAATCTTTGTGGGGACTGGGGAACCTAATTTATGCGTCAGCAACATACCATTGGCCGCTCGGTGACTTGCACAGGCGTTGGCCTTCATACGGGGCAACCTGTGTCGCTGACGCTGAGTCCGGCTCCTCCCAATACGGGCATTCTGTTCGTCCGTCATCAGGTAAACGGCGCGGTGTCGTTTAGCGCCTCAATCCGTAATCTGGTATCGACCGAACTCTGCACGGCCCTCAGTGCGGACGGGGCTCTGGTCAAAACGGTCGAGCACGTGCTCGCGGCTTTGGCCGGGCTTGAGGTGGATAATGCCTACGTGGAATTGGACGGAGGCGAAGTGCCGGCCATGGACGGCAGCGCCGGTGCGTTCGTCCAATTGATCCGTTCGGCGGGGATCGTCCAGCAGGAGCGCCGGCAGCCCTACCTGAAGATTTTGCGGCCGATCGAAATTGCTGAGGCTGGACGGCGGATTGCAATCACTCCCGCTGCCACGACCAAGATCACCTGCTCCGTGGAATATGATCATCCGATGATCGAGCGCCAAACGTACGAGTACAACTGGTCCGTGTCCTCATTCGAGCAGGACATTGCGGGTGCGCGCACGTTTGCATTCCTGAATGAAGTGAAAGCCTTGTGGGCGAGAGGTTTGGCGAAGGGCGGCTCGCTGGATAATACGGTGGTGCTGTCCGAGGACGGCATCGTGAATGAATCCGGCCTCCGCTTCAAGGACGAATTCGCCCGGCATAAAGTGCTCGACTTGATCGGCGACCTAGCTCTGCTCGGAGTGCCGGTCATCGGGCATCTGATTGCCGACCGATCCGGGCATGCGCTCCACACCAAGTTGGTGCAGGCCATTTTGTCGCAACCGGATAGTTGGGTAATGGTTGATGCCCAAGAAGCGCCCGCTGCTCCCCAGTACGTCTATGCCCGCCCTGCTCATGCGCCCATTGCGGCGTTGCAAGCTGCTCCAGCCGCCTAAGCCGGATTTCCCCTCAGTTCAGCCGCAGATTTTCAATCGAACTTAAAATCCACAGTGGGTTTTCTTGCAGGGCATTCTGTTCATGGAGGGGTGTTGCCGAGTGAAGGGGCGCCGGGAGCAAGTGGCCTTGCTCCCGGCGCCGTAACCGTGGAGGGGTTACTTCTTCTTCTTCTTCGCAGCCTTCTTCGTTGCCAAAGTACTCACCTCCTTTCATCAAGGGCTCGGCGGTAATCGGCGTCAGCGCCTATACCGCCTTCGTCAATGCTTCTTCAAGGATGTCAAATGTATTGGGACCCACTTTCTTGAATCGCCGGTCTCGTTTGAGCGAGGTGGCAATGGACGTAAGCGGTGTTTTCCCTTTAATCTGCATGCCGCCCTCGACCAGCCGCTGCACGAGTTCTTTCGCGTGCATCGAACGGCGCGCTTCGCGCAGGATCTGATAGGCGGCCTCCGGTACGCTCATGGCCACGTACTTACTCCGTCCTAAGAGAATTTCACGCGATTGGTCGGTGACGTCCATTGGCAACAGGCGAGGATTTTTATCGTCGGTGATGATCTGACTGGACAGGCTGGCGAGTTTAGCCTTGTCGGCTTCCACCCGGTACAACGTTTCGGCGAGTTCGAGGTACTTCTTGATCGTGGCGATCTCTTCCTCAAGGCGCCCCCGCTTCTTTTCCAATTCCTGCAGGCGGGTCTTGTAGGCGTTGATGCGCTGGTCAAGGCCGACCAGAATGTCTTTTAATTCTTCCACAAGCAAGACTCCTTGCGAGCATGCTTGCTTTATAGCAAAGCATAAGAGGCTTGTCAAGAAGAAAGTTGATGGTAAACAAACAGAAACATAATGTGATTCGATGCACCTAGTATTTACAGGTGTTCATAACTACTACAAGACTTGAACTGTTCGCTTGCACAGTCAAAGCCGATTGATTTCATGGATTTCATGCTGGATACATCCTTGAATATTCAAAGCAAGGGATGTTTTAGGCTACCGGGGTAGCGAGTACTGAATGTTTTGGCGTACCGTTAGAAGTGAATCGGAGTCGAAAAGAGGCTGTGATGTGTTAGGGTGACGAAAGTCAGAAGCCATTATCGGTTCCGACAAACGGAACGGGCCGATCGTCTTTCCGGAAAAGCGTGCGAGAGGACATTTCCTACATGAGGAGGGGGCACATGAGCAGGTCAGCGTTCTGGGTAACAGTGAGCATGGTAGTTTGGTTGCCTCTGGCCGGATGCGGCGGTCCCCATGGAATGGGTGAGCATGGGCAGGGCATCGGCGCAATGGGCGAAAAAGCGCAGCAGGAGATGGGCGCGCTCGTGGACCAATCGGTCCAGGATCAGGACAAGGCGACGCGGGCGAAGGCAGTGGTGGGAGAAATGATCGAGGAGATCAGGCAATCCTACCGGCAGCAGCGACAGTTCCACCGGCAGCTCTACGAGGTGAATGCCAATTACGACGCGACGCCGGAGGAGTTCACGAAGATTTTGGACGAGGCGAACAACAGCCGGATGCGTTCGGCCGCGAAAATTCTCGGTTTGCGGTTCAAATTGAAGGAGCAACTGACCGCGTCGGAATGGAAGGCCTTGTCCGAGGGGATGAACCGATACCAGAATCGCTATCGGCACGGGCAGGACGGCAGTGAAAGCCGTGGCGGGTACTAGATCTTACGCAAGCGGCAGGATCGACGGATCGGGCGGATAGTTCAGGCACACAAGATCCGACAGGCCGTCGTTGATTTCGAGCGCGGTTAGCGCGGCATGACCGATCCGTACCTGTCGCATCACGGCGAGGTCCAGCCTGAGGTAATGGGCCAGGATCGCGCGCACCACGTCCGCGTGCGAGACAAAGAGGAGCGGGTCGTCCGAGGGGGCAGCGGAGGCCCGCTCCACCGTGGCCACGGCGCGGGATTGCACCTCGCGCAGCGTTTCGCCTCCTGGCGGACGGGTTTGGTCCGGCTTGCGGTAGAAATCGTGCCGGATGATTTCCTCCGCCATGTCCTTCCAGTAGAGCCCTTCCCACTCGCCGACGCCGATCTCCACCAGCCCCCGGTCGAGGGTCATCGAAACATTCAACGCCGCGGTCAGAATTTCCGCGGTTTGCCGCGCCCGCGCCACCGGGCTTGAGACAATGGCGCTGATCGGCCGGCCTTTCAGCAGGGTCGCCAGCCGCTGGGCCTGCGCCACACCTTGTTCATTCAGGGGCACAGGCCGTTCGCCCATGATTTGCCCGCTACGGTTCCAATCGGTCTCTCCGTGTCTCACGAGAAAAATCGTCGGCATGGGGTGTGTGCTTTCTAGGATCCAGCCTGCCGGTTTGCGACTTTTCCCATCAGGCTCACGCGTGCCCAGCTCTTCGCGCCGTCACGGCTCCGGTAGAGTCCGCTTCCGTTCGTCCCCAGGTAGAGGGTCTCCGGGTTGTGCGGGCTCATCACGATGGTGCGGACATTGAGTGTCTCCAATCCCACATTCATGGCCTGCCAGGTTTTGCCTCCGTCCAGACTCTTGTAAATGCCCGATCGGCCCCCTGCGTATAGGACCGAGGGATTCGTCGAGTCGATCGTCAGACTGCTGATGTACTGGTCGGCAAGAGACTGCCCGATGCGGGTCCAGGTGTCGGCTCGATCGGCGCTCACAAAGAGACCGTTGTTGGTTCCCGCATAGACCCTGTCGGGGTTGCGTGGATCGATGACGATCGTGCTGACGCCGAGAGAGAGCGCGGCATCCAGAATTTCCGGGGGAATCAGCCCGGTGTTCACCTTCTGCCACGTGGCTGTGCCGTCCAGGCTCCGGTAGGCGCCGCCGGAGGTGCCGGCATAGAAGATGTTGGGTCGCGTGGGATCCAGGGCGAGGGTGAACACGATGTGGACTTCCTTCATGCCGGCCATCCGCTCGTCCCACAGGCGGCCGCCATCTGTGCTGCGAAAGACCCCCACGGTCGTGGCGGCATAGACCGTTTCGCTGTCGCGCGGGTCGAAGACGAATCGGTTCACCACGGACACGTGCTCTTTGAGCCCTGCATTGTGTGCGATCCAGCGTTGTCCTCCGTCCGGACTCTTGTAGACCGCGTCGCCCATCGTGCCGGCATAGACCGAGGCCGGGCGCGCCGGGTCCAGCGCAAGCGAGAGAACTCGGTAGGAGCTGAGGTCTGTGGCCATTCGTTCCCAGGAGGCGCCGCCGTCGCGGGTCTTGTAGACCGATTCGTTGGTGGCCACATAGAGGATGTCGGCGTTGGTCGGGTGCAGGGCGATGGACACGATGGCGTCGCTCTGTTTGCCGCAAGCAGGGAGCCAAGCCAACGCCAGGCAGACCAGCCATCCCGCGAGCCGCAGAAAATGGGGTTGTACGATCGGGGGCAGCCATGCGGGGATCGGCAAGATCGGCATGGTTGCGACCGTGCCATACGACCGACGAACGAGTCAAGGGACGAACCGGCGACGATCCCTGCCGGCGAGCGCAGCCCGACGTCCGCGCCAGCCGAATCCCTCAGAGGCGTTGACGAAAGCGCTCGGCATAACCGGTCAGCTCGACGTACCCACGCCCGGTCACCTGTGCGCCGCGTTGCGTGCCGACGATGCGGGCGGCGCCTTCCCAGTAGGTAACCTGGGTGCTGCGGCTGGTGCGCAGTTCCTGATCGGCCAGTTCCGGCGTGATCTCCAGCGTCAAGTCCGCCGACGGAATTGCGATGGTCCATCGAGCCGGATAACGGGCCCCGCTGAACTGGCTCGTCCAGTGCCTCTCTGCGTCCACGCGGACATCCGAGGCCGACAGCGACTGCACCCGGCCATCCGGGAAGATCAGGCTTCCGCCGGAGGCGGGGTCGATCGTGCCGTCGGCTCGTCGTAGCCGGTAGACCATGACCTCCATCTGGTTCTCGAGCTGCACGCTGAACCAATCCCACCCGACTTGGTCAGCGCCGAGGTCGCCGGAGCCGAATTCATGGTCCATCCAGCTCGACCCGGTCACCGGCAAGACTTCGCCATCCACGGTGAGGGTGCCCGAGGTGGCTAGGCGCGTCAGCGAATAATAGTGCGAGGCTTGGGCCGGGGTTGCGCCTTTTCGGCTGACCCCGTCCGTGCCGTGGATGGCGGGTGGCTTCTCCGCTTCGGTCGTCAGGTTGATGGCGAACCCGTCGGCGGCCGCTTCCAGATGGTGACGGTGCGCGTCGGCGGGCACCGCTTCGGCTTTCCAGCGGTCGATCCACACATGGAGGTGTCCCGGCTCAGCCCCAGCCTTACCGAGCCCGGCCCGGCTGATCTTTTCCGCATAGGAAAAGCGGGACCGATCCAAATCGGTCAGGGCCACATGGGCTAAATAAAGATGGCGGATCGTCCAGCGGGACGGATTCTGCTGGGCCGCCTCCTGCGCGACGCCCCGCCGGAAAAACGTCAGTTGATAGCCGAAACGGCGCCCGCTCTTGGTGGACAGGTGTCCTGTGTAGTACCACCATTCCGTGCGAAACGCTTCGTGAGTTCCGTGGTGGTGGGGAATTCGGTAGACATACCCGGGAAGCGGCAGGCGGTAGGTGCCTGCCGCGGGAGGCTCGGTCGGGGCGGTGGCCGGGCCGGTTGACGGGACAGCGATCAGCAGGATGAGCAGGCAGCCGGCAACGCTCCGGTGGAGGCCGGGACGATTTCGAAGAATTGAAGCGATGGCAAGTGGCAAATGCATCTCACAGTGGTGGCGCTCGGATCCTGATGTCCGGCTTATAGCATGCGTGCGAAGACCAGGCAAATCGCCAGTGCTGATGAGGGGTTTCTGCCTCTCGGCGGAGCCGTCCCGCGCCGTTGACTTTGCAAACGGCCTTCGGCTATCGTGAGGCATGTCAATCAGTCCGGATGGCCGCGCGGCCGGTGAGGATGCGGCGTTCCCGGTGCCGGAACGTATTCCCATCTTTCCCCTTCCCAACGTTGTATTCTTCCCCCGAACGTACTTGTCGCTCCACATTTTCGAACCGCGCTATCGCGAGATGGTCGCCGACGCGGCGGCCGGAGGACAGTGTGTCGGGATGGCGTTGCTCAAGGAAGGCTGGGAGAACGACTATTACGGGAACCCGCCGATTTTCGACCTGGGGTGCGTCGGGCGGCTGGTGACCGTGCAGCCGCTGCCGGATGGGCGATTCAACATTCTGCTGCAAGGTC
>JBJTAZ010000205.1:0-3201 GCA_046091085.1 Nitrospiraceae bacterium | reverse complement strand
TTGGTCTGCTGATTGCGTATCCTGTGGCGGCTCGGTGTCGGTCCCACGAAGAAGGGAGAAGCTGATGGCTCGGTTGATCTTGTTGCGTCACGGGGAATCGCAGTGGAATCTGGAGAACCGCTTTACCGGGTGGGTGGACGTGCCGCTTTCGTCCAAGGGCGAGCAGGAGGCCCGCGCGGCGGGAGAAAAGCTGAAACCCTTTCGGTTCGACCTGGCCTATACGTCGGTTCTGAAGCGGGCGATCGACACCTTGCGCCTCGTGCTGGAGGTCACCGGCCAACAGCATGTTCCCACCGAGCAAGATCAAGCCTTGAACGAACGGATGTATGGCGATCTGCAGGGGCTCAACAAGGCGGAGACGGCGCAGAAGTACGGCGAGCAGCAGGTGAAAATCTGGCGGCGCAGCTACGACGTGCGGCCGCCTGGCGGGGAAAGTCTCAAGGATACGGCGGAGCGTGTGCTCCCCTACTATGAACAGCGGATCAGGCCGCAGATCTTGGCCGGCAAGACCATCATCATCGCCGCCCACGGGAACAGCTTGCGGGCGCTGGTCATGACCTTGGATGGGTTGACGAAGGAGCAGGTGCTGGAGTTGAACATTCCGACCGGCGCGCCCCTGCTCTACGAGTTCGACGCGGCCGGCGCAGTCCGCGAGCACCGCTACTTGTAACGCAGCCGCTCACTTGTGTTTGAGGTCGAGCCCCTCGACCGTCTCCCCGATCGCCTCCACCGGGATGAGGTCGATGAGGAGCGCCAGGAACTTCTGTCCGTCTTCAGGCCGGATCGTCCCGTCTGATTCCGCCAGCGTCGCCGTTTCCGTGAACACCGCGATCGGGCTGCCGCCCTCCTGGACGATCTGATCGTACAGGGCCCGCCGCTCCGCCGATTCCTCGAAGTATCCGGCCATCGCGGGCCGGTCGAATCCGAGCACCGTCTCCCAGGCGGCCCGGACGTAGCGGCACAGTTCGTCGAAGACCCGTTCTCCTTCGATCTTGGACAAGACGCTCAGCAAGGCATGGTGCGCCCAGAAGAGGTTCAGCGAGAGAACTTCGCGGGTGAGCGTCTGATTCTGTTCGGCGGTCGCCTCGACCCCGTACTCGTCCAGCGTGGCCTGGGCCAGGGGGATCGGGAACAGGGCGAAGACCGATGCGGCGGCTTGTTGCGCGGTGTGGGGCAGGGCGAGGGAATGGGTTACCGGCTGAGGATGTCCAGGATTTCATCCAGCGGGCGGATGGTGCCGAGCAGCGTGGGATGTCCGAACTGCTTGTTGTGGCGGTTCTCTTTGACCCGCGCCAGCGCGATGATCAGGTTGTTGAAGTCGTCCAGCTTCGCGGTCTCGAAGTAGGTGATGAAGTCGAGATCGTCGAGCCCGGTCGAGTGGTAAAGCTTCCGCTTGACGGTGTTCAGGTAGGCGAGCGAGGCCTCGGTGTGCTCCTTCATCATCGCGCTCCGTTCCTCCTGGGAGGTCTGCCACCAGGCTGCGTCCTTGCGGATCGGCACGACGATTACATAGGGCTTGGGCCCGGGATCGGGTGGGGTTTTCAAGGTGGTCTTCAGCTCGTCGGAGAAGCCCGGCACGTAATTGGGCTTCTTGGTGAGGCCGTTGAACGTGGCGGTGTTCGCCAGATGTTTGCCGAGCCCCGTCCCCATCAGCTCCACGAGAAAATTCTGAGTATGGAGCAGTTCGGTGGAATGGACGCGGATGAAGAAATCCGCCCGGTCTGTGAGTCCCCGCAGCAGATAGGTATCGGTCGTCAGGTGCTCGCCGTGCTTCTGAAACACGGCCTTCGCTTCCGCTGCCGCCGAGGCCCGCGCCGCCTGGTCCAGCTTCCACCAGTCCTCGTCCACTTTGAAGACGGCGAAGGTTCCATAGACGCCGGGATCGCTGAGCAGCTTCTCGCGGTCCACGGCTGCTTGCGCAGGCCCCTCGAATCCGATGACCGCGAGAGTCAGCCCCAGCAACATTCCTGCGATTATGTGGACGCGACGGCTCATGACGAACCTCTTCAGGGACAATTGGGCCGGTTGTTCATGCCGAAGATGTTGCGCAGCTGTTCATAGCGGTTGATGTCTTCCGACGTGGAGCCGAGCTGGCCCCCGGAGACTTTCATGGTCAGTTGCAGATATTCGGCGTAGAGCGTGCACAGCTCCGAATTGGTGGACTGGGCCGGCTTGCTGCGGGTCGGAGCCGGTTGGGCCGGAGGCTGGTCGGGCACGGGCTGGGCCGTGTCGGCCGGCGGCGCCTCGATGCGAGGCTCCGGCACCGTACTGAAGCCCTCCTTGTTCGATTCCTGGAAGGGTGTGCAGCCCTCCTTGGGCTCGTTGGAATAGACGTTGCCGGGGCAGACCCACAACGTCGCGGCCAGCACCACCAAGCTGATCATAGCTGCCTCCCTCGCAGGACGTTGAACAGGGCCGACGGCTTGGCGCCCTGCCTGACAGTCGCGGGTCGTCGCCTCATGGCGCCGCCTTTGGCGCCGCAGCCGTCTTCAACAAGTCGATAGCCTCCTTGTGGCCGAGCATTTCCGCCAACTCTAAGGGGGTCGGTGTGTACCAGTTGCGCGGCGGTACGGTCGCGCCGCGATCCAGGAGCAGCCGAATGATCTCCGGCTTGCCGCCGTAGGCGGCGGCATGCAGCGGCGTCCAGCCGGTGATGTCCGCCGCGTTCACGTCCGCCTTCCGCTCCAGGAGAGCTTGCACCGTGTCCACGTGGCCGTGGGCAGCGGCCAGCATGAGCAGGCGCGTGCCTAAGAGCGTGGTGCGGGTGTTGACGTCCAATCCCTCGTTCAGTTGCGCGACCAGCGCCGGCGTGTCCCCGTCCACGGCCGCCCAGCGATACTGGTAGCTGCAGCCTGAGCAGAGGAGCAACAGGGCCAGCCCCAGTGCGACGACACCGGTTCTTGTGGGAGAGCCACCGTTCAACGTGGATCCTCCATTACGGAAGCATCAAACAAAGGGCAAATGGTGCGCCACGAGGGACTTGAACCCCCAACCCTCGGATCCGAAGTCCGATGCTCTATCCATTGAGCTAGTGGCGCAGGCTCCGGATAGAATAGCAGGTTTCGCCGGCTGGGGGATGGTCTAAATCTCAGACCGAACAAGAGGGGCCGCCGATGGTCCGGCGGCTCCTCCATACATAGATGACAACCGTTAGCCGTCCAGTGCGGGTTACCAACGATCCCGCTGCTCGCCGCCGCCCCT
>JBJTAZ010000204.1:0-8052 GCA_046091085.1 Nitrospiraceae bacterium | reverse complement strand
CGCGCGGATCCGAAGTCACCGCCGACCTCTTCGCGCCAAACTGGGACTTCTGGGCCCAGGTGGAGGAACCGGTCGAACGTCTGCGGCAGCGGTATCATGTGCCGTCGCTGGACCGGCGCCACGCGGCCGGCCCTCGTTGATGGGCGTCCGAGGTTTGCATTCTTCCGGGAGATTCCCCTACCATACCGACTCCTTCTGCATGCTGTCGTGATGGGTCCTCTGGCCGGTGAGGTACAGCTATGATTCGCCCCATTCCATTCGCCAATGCCTTGACCCTGACCGCCACCGGCTTGTTCCTGTTTCTGATCGGCTTGCGTGAGATCGCCCCGGCCTTCTTCGTCTATTTCTTCAACGCGCAGTTCTTCGGGGCGGATGTGGCTTCGCTGCTCCCTGTTCGGCCTGGCCTCGTGCGTCTGAGCGTCGATCTCCTGATCATGCTGGCCGGGGCCTGGCTGTTCGGCTGGTGCTGGGCGTTCCTTTACAACCGTTGGACGAAGTAGCGCGTGATGCGGGAAGAGACCATCGGCGGACTGACGGTCCGCATGACCGGCGGAACGGACGGTCATGGCGGCGGCGCTGGTCCGCTCGTGATCCTGATGCACGGCTTCGGCGCGCCGGGCGACGATCTGGTGCCGCTCTGGTCCCATCTGCATGCGCCGCATGGAACCCGGTTCGTCTTCCCCGTCGGTCCCCTCTCCTTGGCCATGGGGTTCGGCGAGTCTCGCGCGTGGTGGATGCTGGACCTGGACCGAATCACGAAGGACCGGGCGGCGGGCCGGCCTCGCGATCTGTCGCAGGAAGTGCCCAAGGGCCTGGCCGAAGCCAGAGAGAAGGTCCTGGCCCTCGTGCACGATCTCGACCGCCGCGGTGCCGGTTCGGCGAAGATGGTGCTGGGTGGGTTCTCGCAAGGCGCCATGCTGGCCTGCGATGTGGCGCTGCGGAGCCACAGGTCTTTGGCCGGGCTGGTCCTCCTCTCCGGCACCCTGGTCGCGCAGCGGGAGTGGGAGCCGCTGATGCCGACGCGCAAGGGGCTTAAGGTGTTGCAGAGTCACGGCAGCCAGGATCCCCTGCTCCCGTTCGGCCAAGCCGAACGACTGCGCGATCTCCTCGCGGGGGCCGGAATGGTGGTAGACTGGGTCGGTTTTCGCGGCGGGCATGAGATTCCCGAGGCGATTCTTGCCAAGCTCGGTGCGTTTCTCCGTATGGTGTTGGCCGGCAGAGCGGGTGGAGGTATACAACGATGCGCGGGTCGGGCATCGCGATCGCCGCACTGGCGCTGGTCTTTTCGCTGTCCTGGATTGTCCGGCCGGCCCAGGCACAAGCCCCTTCCGAGTCCAGCGAGCGGGACCAGGCCGGCGATCGCCAAGCCTCCAGTTCGAGCGAGAGCGCTCAACTGAAGGAAGGCCAGGATCAGTCAACCGGGAGCCGAGAGCCGCAGGCCGAGAAACGGGCTTCCGACGTCAAGCCAGAGCAGGCCCACGACAACCGGCCGGATCGTCCCGCCCGCCCCGAGCGGCCGCCTCGCCCTGAACGGTTCCACCGCTGATTCTTCCGATGTCGAACCAGTCGGGATGTGTCTGGCAGCCCGTCCGTCGCTCCTGCTGCAGGGTCCTGCTGGGCCTGTCCTTCTGCCTGCCGGTTCCCGCACTGGGCGAAGAGTCCAGACCCGGCGAGCTGACACATACCGAAGACACGACCTGGCAAGTGTCCGTGACGCCGAATTATTCCAGCGGCGACTACGGCGCCGGTTCCAAGACCACGATCTGGTATGTGCCCCTCAGCCTCCAACGCCAGTTCAAGGACGGAGACCTGACCTTGGTGATCCCCTACGTCAGTGTCACGGGCGATTGTTCCATCGCCCTGCTCAGCGGGGTGCCGAACCGAACCAACCATCAATGCGGCGCGCCGACGCAGGAGCGGGGCCGGCGGAAACGGAATGCGGACGTGCCGGATCCGGTCGTGACCAACAGCGGGCTCGGCGACGTGGTGCTACGGGGACGCTATTATCTGATGGACGGCAAAGACTGGGTCCCGACGATCGCCGTCACCGGGCGGTTGAAAATTCCCACGGCCAACGCGGACCAAGGCCTGGGCACCGGCGAGCCGGACGAGGGGGTCGGCGTGGAGCTGACGAAGACGCTGGGCCAGCAATGGGTGTCGTTCGCGGATGCGGGCTATACGTTAATCGGCAAGCCCCCCGGCGTGGATCTCCGCAACCAATGGTATTACGACTTGGGGCTCGGCTACTACGTGACGAAGAATCTGCTGGTCAGCGGCTATTATGAATATTACCGCAGCCTGTTGGCCGGCTATCAGGCTCCGCAGGACTTCCTGCTGGCGGTCAACTATACCCTGTCGGGCGGTTGGGCGCTGAGCGGGTCCACGCAGATCGGCCTCTCCGACGGAGCGCCGGCGTATGCCTTTTCGGCCGGTCTGGCCTTCAGTTTCTGAGTAAGGATGTTGAAAAAGGCCTCCAGTTTTGTTCTCGGTCGCTCGACCCCCTCAACGTACTTCTTCAGTACGCCTCAGGGTCCTCACTCCCTGCGGCTGCGCTGGACGGCCTTTTTGAACACCCTGCCGTGTGTTGGAATCAGGCGTGGGGAGGTGTTGCGCTGATCGGCTAGCCAAGCTAAATGTCGGTGAACAGCCAGGGGGCTTCGGCTTTGCGCCGGCGCTCGTAGGCGGCGATCGCCGGCTCGTGTTGCAGACTGAGCCCGATCGAATCCAGCCCCTTGAACAGGCAGTCCTTGCGGAACGGGTCCACCTCGAAGTGAAATTGCTTGCCGTCGGGTGTCGTGACGGTCTGGGCTGCCAGATCCACGGTGAGCCGATAACCGGGCGCAGCCTTCACTCCCTGGAACAGCGCCTGCACCTCTTCCGCCGTCAGCGCCACGGGCAGGATGCCGTTCTGAAAGCAGTTGTTGTAGAAGATGTCGGCGAAGCTGGGCGCCACGATGCAACGGAATCCCTGGTCGAGCAGGGCCCAGGGGGCATGTTCGCGCGAGGAACCGCAGCCGAAGTTGTCGCGCGCGAGCAGGATCGTCGCGTCCCGATACCGATCCTGGTTGATGAAAAAGTCCGGATCGGGCGATCCGTCCGGCTTGCGCCGCCAGTCGAAGAAGAGTCCTTCGCGCAGCCCCGTCCGCTTGATCGTCTTGAGGTACTGTTTGGGAATGATCTGGTCCGTGTCCACGTTCAGCCGGTCCAGCGGCGCGACCAATCCCGTCAAGATGGTAAATGGTTGCATGATTTCCTATTGCGTCACTGATTCATTGTTGCATTGACGAATGGACAAATCGTCAATGTTGCAATCGTCAATCTCTTAGCTCCAGTGCCGGATGTCCACGAAATGCCCTTCCACTGCGGCGGCGACCGCCATGACGGGTGACACCAGATGCGTGCGGCCACCCTTCCCTTGGCGACCCTCGAAATTCCGATTGCTGGTGGAGGCGCAGCGCTCGCCTGGCTGGAGCACGTCGGCGTTCATGGCGAGGCACATGCTGCAGCCCGCCTCGCGCCACTCGAAGCCTGCGTCTGTGAAAATCTTATGCAGCCCTTCCTGTTCCGCCTGCTGTTTGACCAGGCCAGAGCCGGGGACCACCATCGCCTGCACGCCCTTGGCGACTTTCTTGCCCTTGGCGAAACCGGCCGCCAAGCGCAGGTCCTCGATGCGCGAGTTGGTACAGGAGCCGATGAAGACCTTGTCGATGGCGATGTCGGTGATGGGCGTGCCCGGCGTCAACGCCATATAGGCCAGGGCATGTTCCGTCGCCTGGCGGAGTTTCTCGTCTGGCATGTCCTTCGGGTCCGGCACCTTCCCATCCACGCCGATGACCATGCCGGGGCTGGTGCCCCAGGTCACCTGCGGGGCGATCTCCTCCGCGCGCAGCGCGACCGTGCGGTCGTAGGTCGCGCCCTGGTCCGTGCGCAGGTCCAGCCAGGCTTTCGCAGCCTGATCGAACAGGGCTCCCTGCGGCGCCATGGGCCGGCCCTTGATGTAGGCGGCGGTCTGCTCGTCCGGCGCGACCATGCCGGCGCGCGCCCCGGCTTCGATGGACATGTTGCACAGCGTCATGCGTCCTTCCATGGTCAGCGCGCGGATGGCTTCTCCGGCATATTCGATGACGTAGCCGGTCCCGCCAGCCGTGCCGATCTTGCCGATGATGGCCAGGATGATGTCTTTGGCCGAACAGCGGTTGGACAGGATTCCGTCCACGCGGATCATCATGGTCTTCGGACGGTTCTGCAAGAGGCATTGCGTGGCCAGCACGTGTTCCACTTCGCTGGTCCCGATGCCGAAGGCCAGGGCGCCGAAGGCGCCGTGGGTCGAGGTATGCGAATCCCCGCAGACGATGGTCATGCCCGGCAGCGTGAAGCCCTGTTCCGGCCCGATGACGTGCACGACGCCCTGGCGGACATCGTGCATCCCGAACAGGGTCAGGCCGAAGTCCTTGCAGTTGTCTTCGAGCGTGGCGATCTGTTTGGCGCTGATCGGGTCCGCGATGCCCAGCCGCCGGTCGGTCGTGGGAATGTTGTGGTCGGGCACGGCCAGGACGGTCTTGGGGCGCCGGGGTGCGCGGCCGGCCAGCTTCAATCCTTCGAACGCCTGCGGCGAGGTGACTTCATGGACGAGGTGGCGGTCAATATAGAGGAGTGTGGTCCCGTCCGCCTCCGCCCGCACCGCGTGCGCATCCCAAATTTTCTCGAACATCGTTTTCGCTGCCATGACACACTCCTTGCCGGCCGGCGCCCGTGCCGGCCGATACTCGATCTCGGTCCGCAACCGGGGGCCCATTATAGCAATGTTCCCACCGAGTCTGCATCCTGTGAACGAACTGGGCCGGCTGGCCTGTCCCGCTCAAGTTTCACGTCCCGGAGTCCGATGGAACCACTATGAGCCGATCCATCTCCTTCGATCTGGTGACGATTCCTCGCTGGACCATCCAGCGTGAGGCGGTTCCGCCCTTCTGTCCCGATTGCAGTTCGATGGTCGTCCGGGTGTCGGCCGACCGGCGGCAGATCTTTTTCTGCATCTGCCGGGTCGTGGCGGATGAATTTGTGCCGCGGCGCAAGCGCGGATAGCCTCAACGTCTCCTCCCATGCCTCCGGCGTTGCACTCCAGCGGATTTTTCTGTACGGTTACCCCCCATGAGCGTAAGGCGTAAGATCGGGTCCCGGCGGCCGGGCACAGACCGGCTCGCCGGTGCGGCCCGTGTGATGGTCGGGATGCTGTTGCTGGCCACTCCGCCCGTGGCCTTCGGCGAAGGGCTCCGGTTGACGCTGGCCGAGAAAGTCTTTCAGGCGGAGAGCATCGTCGAGGTGCGGCTGCCGCTGGACCAGCCGGTCCCCAAACATCAGCCGGCCAAGACCCACGACCCCAAGAGCCAGGCCTTTCCCCGCTCGCTCTTCGTCCAGGCCATGAAAGGCGCGACGGTCGAGCGGGTCCTCAAGCCTCTTCCCGGCGGCACACAGCCCCCACTTCCGAAGCAAATTTACGTCTTTGCGATCCAGTCGCCCTGTTGGTGGAACGCGCACCAGCGTGGATCGCTCCGAACCCTGGTCTTTCTCAAGCATGATGCCAAGGGCCGGTACGAGGATTCCGGCGGGGTCGAGCATGAGCAGGGGCTCTACAGCGATCTGAATCCGGACTATGCCCAGCTCGTGAAGGCGATCCAGGAGGTCACGACCTGGAAGCAGGACGACAGCGGCCCCGGCGATCGGGCTGTTCAGGAGAAGATCTTGACGGCCAGTCACGATCCGTACCAGCTCTACCTGACGGTGCAGTTCCTGAACCGGTATGCGCCTGCGGTCTTGGATGAGGTCTGGGGGGCGAAGGGGACATCAAGTCGGACCCAGTACGACAAGATGGTGACCGAACCGACGGTGCAAACGGTCTGTCGTCTTGAGCAACCCTGACGCTGGCCTTGCGACGGTATCTCGAGAATCGGCCGAGCCGTTTCGCGAACGACGCTTCACGAGATATGAACGGCGAGTTGGGACCGGCTAGGTCCACAACTCCAGCGGCGCCCGCAACATCACACAACGCAAAATATCGCTGATCGTGACGATCCCCATGGGCTTGCGGTGATCATCGATGATCGGCAGGGCGCTGATGCGTTCGGCCAGCATCACGCGGGCGAGTTCGTGGATTTCCGTCGCGGGCGTCGCCGTCAGGACATGGGTGGTCATGACGGCAGACAGGGTTTGCGGGGTTGGGTATGCGGCCGGGGCCTCCAGGGTGCTGGAAGAACGCAACAAGTCCCGGTCCGAGACGATGCCAACCAGCGTTCCGTCCGGGGACACGATGGGCAGGTGGCGGAAGCCCTTGGCTTTTATGAAGGCCCAGGCCTCTTTTAGCTGGGTCTCCGGTCTGAGCGTCTGTACGGGGGCGTTCATAATGTCCTGGGCCAACAGGGCCGGCTTTCTGGCCTGAGGCGAGCCAACTTGTGCGTAGGCCTGCCGCGCCGCCAAGAACGTTATGGCTTGTTCCGGCGCTGGGTCCTGATCCGGCTCGCTCTCACCTTCGCGGCGCGCAGGACGAGGCGCTTTCTGCCGGCGCCCATCGGACCTCGGCTGATAGGACTCCACCGTTCCGTTGACGGCCAAAATGACCGGCATGGGAAACTCCTTCCTCTCCGTTTCCCGTATCGGCGGAGCAGGGGACGAACTTGAGTTCTCGCCCGCACACAGATCGGAACCCTCAGCATTCAGGGGAACGAAAGGCATGACCCCCAAAGTCTGGTGGGAGGAACCGGCCAAGATCGTCTGGGCGCAACGGCTGTTGGACAGCTTTCACCATTGGACCGGACGCGACCTCATCGAACGAAACGGGACGATCGAGGAACAGGCGGGGCGACTGTTTGCCGCCCCGTTTGTGGTGGTGTCGCACGGAACCGAACCGGACCCGGTCCTGAATTATGGCAACCAGATCGCGCTGGAACTGTGGAACATGGAGTGGGCGGAATTCTCCCGCACCCCGTCGCGGCTCACGGCGGAGCCGGATGATCGGGCCGAGCGGGAACGGATGTTGGCGCAGGCTGCGGCCCACGGCTTCATTGACGACTACCGGGGCGTCCGGATTTCGAAGACCGGCCGGCGGTTTCTGGTGGAACAGGCGCTCGTCTGGAACGTGGTGGACGCAGCGGGCACGAAGATCGGCCAGGCCGCGACGTTTTCCTGCTGGGCAATCCTGTCGTCGCCAGACCGTCTCGGCTCAGGCTGAATGGCTGTCTTCAGTGTTTAAAACCGGATGCTGAGCCCGACATAGGGGCCCTTCTGGAGCCAATCCAGTTGGGTCAATCCCCTTGTGTCGCGTTCCAGGACACGGAAGTAGCGAAACCCACCGGTCACGGTCACCCGGTCGGCCTCGGGGGTGATACACATCGAAGGGGCGAACGGGTTGCAGAGTTGGCCTGGACTGTTTTTTGCCCAGGCGAGCGGGTCCAGTTTGACGCCGACCTGGCTGTCGATCAACTCGCCCTTGAAGCCGGGAATCCCCATTTTGAAGATGTTAAAGTCCCCGTCAAGCGAGAGCCCATGGAACGACGCACTTCTGACGCCTCCGCCGATAGTTGGGATCGGCGTCTGCAGCCGCTTGTCAATATCCACCGTGCCGCTTCCGGCGGTTCCCCGAAGGCGGGTACCGATATCCAGATAATGCACTTGCACGTCGAGAAAGAAGTTGCCCGCCGCCCCCCTGAGAACATCGTACGCATAGGTGGCGGAGGCGTCGGTGAAATTCAGGTCGCTGTGCAGGCTTGATCCGGAGGCGAACGTCCGACCGGCAAACGCGAGATTCTGGGTGAGAGTCGTATCACCGCCATAATGCATCGGCAGGTACGACAGGGTCAGACGGTGCCGATCGGCCGGCTGGATGGTCAAGGACGGCCAGACAAAGTTCCGCGTCGTTCTCATCCCCAAGTCGCTCTCCGGGTTCAGGGCCGTGCCGGGTGCGGTCGCCGTGGAACTCAGAAACTTGGCGTGCAGGGAGGGAAACCACCAATTCGCTTGCGGCTCCACCCACCAGGATTTCTGCGCTGTGCTGGCCGGCGT
>JBJTAZ010000203.1:0-3847 GCA_046091085.1 Nitrospiraceae bacterium | reverse complement strand
GGCCCCGGCCCTGCAGCGCCGCTGCCGCCGGATGTACGGGGGCCCTGGCGTGCGTTCGGGCGAACGCCGACGGTCTGGTGGCTGGTCGTGAGTGACGCCTGCCGTGGCTATGTCGCCTACGTCTACCTCTCCTGGTTTTATATCTACCTGGTGAACGTCCGCGGGTTCGGCCTGTTGCGCGGGGCCTTCTACGCCGCGATGCCCTTCGTGGCGATTGCGGCCCTGTGCCCGCTGGGCGGATGGGGCACGGATCGCTTGGCCATCAGATGGGGCGTCAATCGCGGACGGGCCTGGGTGGGTGCCTTGGGCATGTTGCTGGCCTCGCCCTGCATCGTCTGGGGAGCCTATGCCGAGGCGCCCTTCCTGGCGCTCGCCCTGCTTTCGCTGGGGGCGGGCTGGCTCTATTTTGCCGTGGGCGCCTATTGGGCCTCGACCGTGGACCTCTCCAAAGCCCATGCCGGCACCCTGTCCGGCATCATGAACACCGGCGCCAACATCGGCGGGACCCTCTCGCCGACCTTGACCCCCTGGCTGGCGGAGCACCTCGGCTGGGACGCGGCCTTGGGAGCTGCGGCTGCCGTCGCGCTGCTCGGCTGCATCGCCTGGCTGGGGATCAAGCCGGGTGACGGGCTTCGGGAGTCGTGATGGCGAGCCAGGCGCCCTTGCGCCGCGTGCCGCCGGTCTGCTAGATTCCTCGCATGTCTGAGACGGGCAAGTTTCAGAAAAAAGATCCGCGCGCCGTCATTACGACCAAGTTCGGCGAGATGCTGGTGCGGTTCTATCCCGATGCGGCGCCCAGGCACATGGAGAATTTCATCTCCTTGGTCAAGATGGGGTTTTACAACGGCCTCACCTTCCATCGCGTGGTGCCGGGCTTCATCATCCAGGGAGGCGATCCGCTGAGCCGCAAGCCGGACCGGTCGCTGCATGGCACAGGCGGGCCGGGTTTCTGGCTGAATCCGGAGCCGAACGACCGGCCCCACAAGCGCGGGGCGCTCTCCATGGCCAAGATGCCGCGCGAGAGCAACAGCACGAGAGACCCCAACGACAACGGGTCGCAATTTTTCATCTGCGCTGCGGATGCGGGCGGGCTGGACCGGGTCTATTCGGTCTTCGGCGAGGTCTATCGGGGGCTGGACGTCATCGACAAGATCGTCGCCGTGCCGCGCGATGAGAGCGACAACCCGCTCGAGCCGGTGGAGATGACGATCACGATCAAAGAATAGCGTCGGCCATCGGCGATCGGTTCCGCCTGTGTGCATCGTCCCCATTCACGTTTCCAAACGGCCGGCAAGGGTCAGGACCAGTCGGTCTTTCGATAAGGAGGGTTACTCATGGCTAGTCTCTCGACCATGCCCCGGTCGGTTTCAATATATGTCCGGCTCGCGCTCCTTGTTGCCCTGCTTGCGGGCATCGGCGTGGCCGGACCCTTCGCGGCTCCCGCCGGCGCCTACGAAGTCTGGCTCACGGACCAGAGCGATACGGCCAAGGAGAGCGGCGGGTTTCTGTACATCTATGACGGGGCGCAATTGGCGGCCGATCCCAAGGGGGCCAAGCCCGCGGCGACGATAGACCTGGGCGGCGAGATCGGCAAGTTCTGCGAGGAGGCCACCAAGAAGCCGGTGCGCCGGCCGCACATGCTGTTCTTCACCCAGGACCAATCCCACGCGATCCTATCGTTCCTGAGCGGGCAGGTCCTGTTCATGGACGCAGCCACCAGGAAGCCCGAGGCCTGCCTGTCCGTGGGGAAGAACGTGCACGCCGCCTGGCCCACGTCGGACCAGAAGATGGCGATCGCGGCCAACATGGCCGACAAGACTCTGGTGCGCATCTGGACCGACTATGGGACGCACAAGTTCGCCTTCGATGCGGAGAAGGACGTGCTGGGACTGGGCGCGATGGAAAGTCCGGAGCGGCCGGACAACGCGCCGGTCTGCCCCGTCACCGATGCGGCAGCCAAGTACGCGTTCGTTACGTTGCGCGGGGGCGGCTTGCTCGTGGCGGACGTGACGGAAACGCCGATGAAGATCGTGGCCGGTCTGGACAAGGGGCAGGTGCATGCGGGCGGATGCGGCGGCATCCAGGTGGGTGACACCCTCTACGTCAACTCGGGCGGCGGTTGGCCGGCCGACAAGTTCCCCAACTCGGCGTCGCTGGCCTACGACGTCTATGCGCTGGACCGGTCCAACTTGCCCAAGTCCATCTCGGCCAAGCTGCTCAGCACGAGGGATGGGAAGTTTGCGGACTCCCACGGCATGGCGGCGGTGGGCCATTACCTGTGGAGCGCCGACCGGGCCGGCAACAACATCGAGATTCTCGATGCGGCCACGAATACGAGCGTGGGTGAAATCAATCTCGCCGGTCCGGCCAGCGACGATCCGGCGCCGGATCTGCTCGACGTGTCGCCGGACGGTCAATTTGTGTTCGTCGGCACCCGGGGCCCCAACCCCCTCACGGGCAACGACAAGGCCGTCAACAATGCCAAGGGCTCGACGCCCGGTGTCGGCGTGATCAAGGTCACCGGCGGAGGCAAGGGCGGAGAGTTCGTTGGCGTGGCGCGGATTTCCAACATGAAGGACGAGAAGGAAACGGCCGATACACACGGGATCGCCGTCAGAAAGTAGCGAGAAGATCTCTTGCACAAAGCGAGGGGCCGGTCCCATGACCGGCCCCTTTCCTATTCAGGCAGCGGATTGGCTGCGTCTTTGCCCACCACCGTGTCCCAAGTTCGCACCCGCCACTTGGTCACGATTCCTTGGGTGACATAAGGATCGGACTTTGCGAAGGCCTCGACGACGGCTGGGCTGTCAGCCTGAAAGAGCAGCACCGCCGTTCCGTCGCTCGGCTCGATCAGCGACCCGCCCAAGACCAGCTCGCCTCTCTTGACGGCCGTCTGCACGTAGGCCAAGTGCAGAGCCTCCAGAGGCTTCTGGCGAGCCGCGTAGTCCGGCGCCTTCTCGTAGAACAACAGGTAGTGCATCGCGTCCCTCGTTCTCCCTACTTCGGCGGTTCTTCTTCCAGGTACGTCGGCAGCCCGTCAATGCTCGCGACGTTGCGCTCGTGCCGATACTCGTTCAGCCGTTCATCCCCCATCTTGCAGGACCAATCGGGCAACAACGTCCTCTGTCCCTTGAACTCGAACAGCGGCACGGCGAACCCGCAGGTCGTCATGATGGATTCGATATCCAACAGGATAATCTGCCGCTCGCCGGGAAGCGTTGGGAAATAGGGATGCAGTGTCTGCCACTCCTCATCGCGGGGATGGACCACTCGCCCTTTGCCATAGAGGCGAAGGATCGACGGCTTGTCCTCGAAGCTGCAGAACATGAGCGTCAGCCGGCCGTTCTCGGCCACGTGGGCGGCCGTCTCGTTCTCGCTGCCGGTCATGTCCAGATAGGCCACCTGCGTGTCGCTCAGGATACGAAACGTGTCGAGGCCCTTGGGCGACATGTTGATACGGCCCTGGTTCGGCGCCGAGGCGTTGAAGAAGATATGCTGTGCGGCAATGAACTGCCGCAGGTTGTCATTCAATTCCGTATAGAACTTGGCCATAATGGAAAACCTCTTAGAGACGGTGAGATCGACTTCTTGTCGGTAGGATCGGAATGCATCGGTCTGAATATTCGCATATGCCCTTGCCTGACAATGCAGCGACGAAGTCTACGCAAGTCTTCGTCGAGCAAGAAAAGCCAAGACGCCTCCGGCCGCTGCAGTCAATCCAATTGCAGAAATTGCCAGGCCAGGCAAGGACATCGTGGCAATAACGGCGGCACTAAAGAGTGCGACGACACCACCACGCGGCCCCATACTGCGAAGGCAGGCTTGCGCCGGCGATTTCGCATTACAC
>JBJTAZ010000202.1:0-8036 GCA_046091085.1 Nitrospiraceae bacterium | reverse complement strand
TTCTGGGCCTGCTCTGCTACCGCGCCTTCCGCTTTGCCGCCGGCCGGACCGCGGCCCGGTCCGCGGTGTGGCTGGCGATCCACGCCTCCACCGGCTACGGCATCACGGATGAAATCCACCAGGCCTTCGTCCCGCTGCGCGACCCCAGTCCCTGGGACGTCCTGGCCGACGGGGCCGGCGCCTCGGTGGTCTCGTCGCTCTGGCGCCGGTTCATCGAACCATAAGCGCCGATAGGCTGAGCCGGCTCGTCCTCCGTGACAAGCCCTCCCTGCCTGGGTATAATGCGCCCCCATGACTGCCTCCGATCCTTCTCCGCCCAAGCCGGCTCAGGCGCCGCCCGACGAAGCGCGGGTCATCGAGACCGTCCGCACGCGGTTGCCCTTTCGCGCCGAGTTCCACTCTCTGGCTCCGCTGGCCGGCGACGCCTCGAACCGCCGCTACTTTCGCATCCAACTGTCCTCCGGTGCGTTTCCTTCGTTGATCCTGATGCAACTGGCCGAGCCGGAGGCCTTCAAGCAATCCGAGGAAGCCGTGAGCGGCGGGGCGGCGCCTCCGACGGAATTGCCCTTTGTGAACGTCCACAGACATTTGGTCCAGGCTCAGGTGCCGGTGCCCCAGTTGTACCGGTATGACCAAGCGATGGGGCTGTTGTATCTCGAGGATCTGGGCGACGTCACCCTGGCACAGGCTTGTGACAACGGGGTGGGGGAGCAGACACCAGGCTATTATAAGTATGCGGTGGACCTGCTGGTGAACCTGCACCTCAAGGCGACATTTCCCGCCGATCCTGCCTGCATCGCGTTCGGGCGGGCCTTCGATGTGCCCTTGCTCATGTGGGAGTTCGACCACTTCATCGAGTATGGAATCGAAAAACGGCATGGGCGGCTCATTCCGGAGGGCGATCGTCAGGCGATCCGCAACGAGATGCAGAAGGTGGCCGAGCTGCTGGCGGGGCTGCCGAAGGTCTTTACGCACCGCGACTATCATAGTCGGAACCTGATGGTGCAGGACGGGCGTCTCCGGGTGATTGACTTCCAGGACGCCCTCATGGGGCCGGCCACCTACGACTTGGCGTCGCTGCTGCGCGACTCCTACGTGGCGTTGGACGAGGAGCTGATTGCCGAACTGGTGATCCGGTACCTGGAGGGCCGGGCCAAGGCCGGCGCCCCGCTGGATCGGCTGACCTTCATGCGCCTGTTCGATCTAACCAGCATCCAGCGCAACCTCAAGGCCGCCGGCCGGTTTGTGTATATCGATCGGGTGAAGGGCAATCCGAAGTTTCTCGCCGATGTGCCGCGCACGCTCGGCTATGTGCGTCGCAACCTGGCCAAGTACCCGGAGACCGCCGCGTTGCGGAAGCGGCTCGCCGCCTATGTGCCGGAACTGCAGTAAAGCCGTGAGGCGTGAAGCGTTAGGCGACGACGAGTCTCATGCCCTGATCCCCCTCACCCCTCACGAGGTTTCATGAGAGCCATGATCCTCGCGGCCGGGCTCGGGACGCGTCTGCGGCCGCTGACCGAGACCACTCCCAAGCCGCTCCTGCCGGTCGCCGGCGTGCCGTTGGTCGTCTGGAACCTGCTGCTGTTGCGCCGGCATGGCGTGACCGAGGTGCTCATCAACCTCCACCATCTGGGCCATCTCATCGAACAAGCCTTGGGGGATGGGGCTCGCTATGGCCTCCGCCTGACCTCTTCGCGGGAGCCGGCGATCCTCGGCACCGGCGGCGGGATCAAGCAGGCGGAGCCCTTCTTCGAAGGCCGGCCGTTTCTGGTCTTGAATGGGGACACGCTGGTGGAGCTGGACCTGGGCGCGCTGATGGACGCCCATCGCGATCGGGCCGCGCTGGCGACGATGGTGCTGCGCGAGGACCCGGACGCGGAACGGTGGGGGCCCGTAACGGTGGATCGGGCCCAACGGGTCATGGCGATCAATGGCCGGGGGCTGGGCTTGGCGGGGATCGGGCCGACGCAGACGCTGATGTTCGCGGGCGTGCACGTCATGCATCCCCGCTTGTTGCGCGAGGTGCCGGTCGGGCAGGAGTCGTCGATTATCGACGCCTATGTCCGTGCGATTGGCGAAGGCTCGGTGATCGCCGGGTATTGCATGAACGGGTACTGGTCGGACATCGGCACGCCAGAACGCTACGCGCAAGCGCAGCGGGATGCGGAAGCCGGCGTGATATCGTTGACGGCCAGGACCGGTCAGGGGAAGGGATGACCGGAGCCGTCAGCCTCTGGCGAAGGTCATGAGGCGGGTTTTGCGGAGCGACATGAAGGTGCGTTGGTCTTCGGTCGGCGCGTGGGCCGGCTGGGGCATGCCCGGTTTGTTGGTGTAGGTGCTGAGAAAACGGTCCGCGACCGCCAGGGCGTCGGCGTGCTTGCCGGCCCGTTCCAAGAGATCGGCCAGGCGAAGGTATGCGGGGACGAGCAGCGGCAGGTCCCGTTCCTTTTTGGCCTGATCCAACACCAGGCGGTAGGCGTCGATCGCGGCCTGGGGCTGGCTGCCTTCGGATTGCATCGCGACCAGCATGTTGACCGAAACCTGGTCGGCGGCGAGGGTTGCGCCTTTGCCCTGGGCCTCCGCGAGCAGCTTATCCAGCTGTTCGGGCGCCAGCCGGATCCTGCCCCCGCCCGCTTTCAGTTGCGCCAGCGTCCGCTCCGCTTCCGGCCAGGCTCCGGTAAGTCCCACTAAGAGACAGCGGCATCCGGCTGCGTTCGTGCACATTTGGGCCGAAGGCCGAAATTTCTTGGCCGCCACGATGTTCGGAAGGAACGCCATCCCGTTGGCGCTTCGGCAGATCGCGCAGGCATGGCTTTCCATCGGGGTGACGTGGAGAAACCAGCGAATGCCGGAGCGGTCGATGGCGCTGGCGACTTTGATGCGTCCCGCGCGCACTTGAATGTCGTGGAGCTGCCAGAGCAAGAGCAGTCCCAGGATGGCCAGGAGGTAGGGAAATATGTCAGGCAGCGTGATGTGCGGCATGAGACGCGTGTCTCCTGCTGGAGCCGGACCCCGTGTTGTTCTGTATCACAGGATCGGGCCTGCGCAAAGCAAAAACGAGGATTCGGCGATTATGCGCCGATGGTCTGCAGGCGGGTTTTCCGCTCGGCAACGATGGCGCGCTGGGCCTGGCTCGGTGAAAATTGTCCCGCAATTTTCCCCGGGGCATAGGCTTGCTCGAACCGGTCGATGAATGCCAGCGCGTCCTTGGAGCGGCCATGCTGTTCGAGCAGGTCCGTCAGGCGCAGGTAGGCGGGGATCACGAAGGACAGGTCCCGGTCCGTTTTGGCATTGGCGATCACATATTGGTACTTGAAGATGGCCACGTCGGGATGGGGCTTCTCCTCGTGCGCGGCTTCCAGCATGTGGACCGACACCCGGTCCATTGCGGCGCTGAGACTCTGTTCCCAGGGGCCTTTCGCGAGCGCGATCATGTCCGGGGCGGACAGCCGGATGGGGCTGGGTGCGGACTTGCCCTGCGCCTGAAGCCGTTTGAGCAACGCTCTGGCTTCCGGCCAGGAGCCGTAGAGTCCGATCAGCAGGCACCGGCAGCCGGCCGGGCTCGTGCAGCGGCCGCGCGGAGAGGTGAAGTCCTTCTTCCGGGCCACGGTGATCGGCAACATGGCGAGGCCGTAGACCTCCAGGCACGCCGGGCAGGTATGTCCGTCGCACGGGGTGATGTGGATGAAGAACCGGATTCCGGAACGGTCCCAGAGGTCCATGGCCACGATGCGGCCGGCGTTCACTTGGATTTCGTGAAACTCCCAGAGGAGCAGGAGGGTCAGCACCGCAAAGAGGTACGGGACGATGTCGGGGATGATGATGTTCGGTGCCTGCATGGAAAATCCCCCTGTGCTGGTTGAGCGACGTCCGCGTGCGAGGGTCAACTCATGATGCGTTCCAAGGCTGTGACGACTTTCGGATCGTAGAGGCCGGTCTCGACGCCCCGGCCGATTTCATCCAGCGCGGCGTGGCGCTCCCAGGAATCCCTGTAGGGCCGTTTGCTGGTGAGGGCGTCGTAAGCGTCGGCCACGGCCACGATGCGAGCCCCGAGGGGGATGTCCTCCCCCTTCAGACCGTTGGGATAACCCGTGCCGCTGAAGTTCTCGTGGCTGTGCAGAACGACCTGCAGCAAGGCCTCGTTCTCGTAGCCCATCTTCCGCATGATGCGCACCCCCTCGGAGGTGTGCATGCGCACCATGTCGAACTCGCCTTTGCTGAGGCTGCCGCCTCGGTTCAGGATGTAGTGGGGGATGATTTCCTTGCCGATGTCGGCCATGAAGCCGGCGTGTAGGATATCCAGCTTGTCCTTGTCGGGGAGGCCGAACGCGTTGGCGATGGCGTAGGACACGAGCGCCACCACCTTGGAGTGCCCCAGGCTCCCGTCCAGCGCCTCCACGGGGAGAACGAGATCGTAGGGTATCGTGATCAGGTCCGCGGCCGGCGCAAACTCCTGGTAAAAGTTCTGCGGAATCTTCTCCCGGTTGAGGAGGATATCCTTGATGCCGATCACCTCGAAGGCTTCGACGCGCTGGCGCTTGCCTTTGACGCTGATTTTCTCCAGTTCGCGCATTTTCATGCCGGCTTCGGCGTAGGCGACCTTGAAATCCTTGTTGCCTTTGTCCAGGTCGAGGGCGCGCTCGAAATAAAGCAGCGCCTCCACCGGCTCGTTGAGTTCCAAGTGAATCTCGCCGATGCGGAAGTAGAGCTTGGCGTCGTCGGGCCTGCGGGCGGTCTGCTCGTGCAGCCCCTCCAATTCCTGTTCCTTGTCCGGATTGAACCCGTCCTTGCTCGGCAGGTCTCGCTTTTTTCGCGCCTCGACGAGGTGGTTGATCCCGTTGTAGGTATCGCGATCGATCAGGACGTGTTCCGGCGCGCAGGCCTGTTCCAGTCGCGATGCGATGTTCACGACATCTCCGATGGCGGTAAAGGTCTGCCGCTTGGAGCCGATCAAGCCCGTGATCATGGGGCCGGTCCCGATGCCGACGCGCAACTTCCACGGATAGTTGAGCTTGGCCATTTTTTCTTGTGCCTTGATGCCCGCCAGCACGGCCAGGAGACGATGGGTTTCGCACTCCAACGGGGCGCCGAACTCGCACATGATGCCGTCGCCCATGTATTTGTCGATGTGCCCGCGGTAGGCCATGAGGAGCGGCTCCATGTCTCCGATGAAGCGGTTGAGTTCGCGGATGACCACTTCCGGCGGCTTCTCCTCGGAATAGGAGGAAAAGCCGGCCAGATCGGTGAACATGATGCTCACCGTCCGCTTTTCGTTCCGCAACCGGCCTTCGATGATCATGTTGACGACGGAGAAGTCCATCGTCGCGTAGAGGGTTTCTTCCACCTTCGCCTTCAAGGCTTCGATCGAGCGCTTGGACTGCTCCAGCTCCTCGGTGCGTTCCGTCAGCGTCGCGTTGGCCTTGGAGAGTTCGTCCTGCTGCACTTGCAGGTTGCGGTTCAGCGCGGAGAGACTTTCCGAATAGTCCTGCAGGGCGGTGTTGGCTTGGCGGAGCTCTTCTTGCTGCTGCTGCAGGTTGGTATTCAACTCTCTGCCGGTGGCCACTTCCTGGGTGAGTTTTTCGTGGAGTTGTCCCACACCGCGCCGGACAGGATGAGGAAGCCGCCCCAGGTGGCGATGGTCAGATAGAGATCCAGGTCGCTTCGTTCTTGCTTGAAGGATTCCGGGGCGAGGACCACATAGACGCTCACGACCAGAATGCACAGGAAGGCGCCGAGGACCGCCTGCCGCCGGCCCAAGTAATACCCGGCCATGATGATGGCCAGAAAGTAAAAGTTCAGGAAAGCGGTTTTGTACGGAAGGAAATAATTGATCGCGATCGTGATGGCGAGGGTTCCCACCACGAACAGGCGCTCGAAATTTTCAACGAGGATAACTTTGAATTTCTGCATGACCAGCGACGTGTTTCCTGCAATTCCTGTACCGGGAGAGTTTGGGGAGAATACTCACCAGGATTAGGCAATGTCAATAGAAGCGACGTCTGAACGGCGGCATGTGTCGCAAATCATCGCTCCTCGAGTCTCATGAAGGTGTCTCATGAGACAGAGGGGCTCATGGTTCTCTGAGCGATAAATTTGGGCGGTGGTTTGTCCTACGGCGTCAGGTGGTCGGGCGTGAACCGACGCAATCGCAGGGCGTTGCTGACGACGCTGACGGAGGAGAGTCCCATGGCGGCCGCCGCCCAGATGGGGTTCAACAGGCCCAGCGCGGCGGCGGGAATCAGCAGGATGTTGTAGATGAACGCGGCGAAGAGGTTTTGCTTGATGTTTCTGGTGGTCGCGCGAGACAAGGCGATGGCCGTGACGACGCTCCGCAAGTCGCCGCTTATGAGCGTCACGTCCGCGGCTTCCATCGCCACGTCCGTCCCCGTGCCGATCGCGATGCCGACGTCGGCTTGCGCCAGCGCCGGCGCGTCGTTGATCCCGTCGCCGACCATGGCCACGACCTGCCCCTGATCCTGCAACCGCTTGATCTCCCTCGCCTTCTGTTCGGGCAGGATTTCGGCCAACACCCGATCGATGGCCACTTCACGGGCGATGGCGTTGGCGGTGCGTGGGTTGTCGCCGGTCAGTATGACCACTTCCAGCCCCAGCCGGTGCAGCGCGTCCACCGCGTCGCGGGTATGCTCCTTGACCGTGTCGGCGACGGCCAGGAGGCCGATCAATTTCGGCGGGTCCCGTCGCGTCGCGTCGTTGACGGCCAGGTACATAGGCGTCAGGCCGTTGGCCGCCAGTTCCTCGGCGGCCGTGACCGCTGCGGGACTCACCGGGACGCTGTCCGTTTCCATCAGCCGGAGATTGCCGAAGGACAGGAGCCGATGGCCCACTGACGCGCGGATGCCGTGGCCGGGAACCGCCGTGAACTGTTCGGCGTCCTCCAGCGTGAGGCCGAGGGCGTGCGCGTGCCTCACGATGGCCTCGCCGACCGGATGTTCCGAGTTCCGTTCCGCCGAGGCCGCGAGCGTGACCAGCGATTCGACGGTCCAGCCCTCGGCCAGCGCGAGGACCTTTTTGACGGAGGGTTCCCCGCGCGTCAGCGTGCCGGTCTTGTCCAGGACCACCGTGGTCAGCTGGTGCGCTAATTCCAACGCCTCGCCGCTCCTGAGCAGGACCCCGTGCTCCGCCCCTTTTCCCAGCCCGACCATGATGGATGTCGGCGTGGCGAGCCCCAGCGCGCAGGGACAGGCGATGATCAGGACCGCGACAAAATTGACGAGCGCATGCGTCAGGGCCGGCGGGGGCCCGAAAAGGAACCAGAGGACGAAGGTGACGGCGGCGATGCCGATGACCGCCGGCACGAAATAGGAGGCGATGCGGTCGGCCAGCTTGGCCAGCGGGGGCTTGGCTGCTTGCGCGTCCTCGACCACGCGGATGATTTGGGCCAGGGCTGTGTCTCGGCCGATTTTGGTGGCTTCCACCCGGAGACTGCCGGTCCGGTTCAGGGTTGCGCCGATCACCAGGTCGCCGGGCTGTTTGTCCACCGGCAGGCTTTCTCCCGTGATCATGGACTCATCCAGCGCCGAGGTTCCCTGGCGCACGATGCCATCCACCGGCACCTTTTCGCCCGGGCGCACGATCCCCCGGTCGCCGATCTGCACGGCCTCGATCGGCAGGTCCATTTCGCGGCCCGCTCGAATCACCCGGGCCTCTTTGGGCTGCAGGCCTGCCAGCTTCTTGATCGCTTCCGAGGCCCGTCCCTTGGCCCGGGCTTCCAGCAGGCGGCCGAACTGGATCAGGGTGACGATGGACACGGAAGTGTCGAAATAGACCGAGGCCGTCAAGCCGCCGGCTGCGAACAGGTCGGGAGCGAGCGTTGCCGCCACGCTGTAGCCGTAGGCCGCCGAGGTGCCCACGGCAATCAGCGTATTCATGTCGGTGGACCCGTGCCGTGCCGCGGCGAAGGCGCCGCGATAGAACTGCCAGCCCGCCCAGAACTGGACGGGCGTGGCCAACAGCCACTGGAGCCAAAAGGACAGACGTTGCGTCAGCGGGAGGGCCAGATGTTCGCCCATGCCCAG
>JBJTAZ010000201.1:0-2889 GCA_046091085.1 Nitrospiraceae bacterium | reverse complement strand
CGTGGGGTCGACGCAGGCGGCGATCTGCGCCCGGGTCCGCGCCTTGCCGTTGCTCGGGTCCTTGCCGCCCAAATCGTGGAAGCCGGCCGGCTCCGCGGCCGCTTCGGCCCGCTTGGCCACCAACCGAGGGTCGGCCTTGAGCACCTGGTCCAGAATCCCGTTGACGAACTTCTTGGTTTCATCGTCCGCGAACCGCTTGGCCAATTCGAGGGCTTCGTTGACCGTCACCTTGGCCGGCACGTCGGGCAGAAACAGCAGCTCGTACAGCGCCGCCCGCAAAATGTTGCGGTCCACGATCGGCATGCGGCTGACCTTCCAGTTCGTCGCATGGGCACCGAGCAGCGCATCGAGTTCCTGCCGGTTGGCAAGGACACCTTCGACGAGCTGGTCGGCAAATTTTTTGACTTCAGGCTCGACCTGATGTTGGGCCTCGAAATCGGTCTGCCAGTGCCCGCCCTTTCCATGGATGTCCCACTGGAACAGAATCTGCAATGCTCGCTCGCGGGATTGTCTGCGGATACCCATAAATCAATAGGCCGTCACGAATAGCGTCATGGCCTTTGCCTCGCCCGGCTGCGCCCCCTGCTCGTCAACTTGCCGGTGGTCCCTTTCAGCTTCTTCATGAGATTCGCCATTTCCACGGCGGTCCTGGCCGCTTCGGCGCCACGATTGCGTTCGGCTGATCCCGCACGTTCCAGGGCCTGCTCCACAGTGTTCGTCGTGAGCACGCCGAACACGACCGGGAGATCTGACTCCCATGCCGCCTGGGCGATCCCCCGGCTGGCTTCCGCGCTGATGTAGTCAAAATGGGGCGTCTCGCCGCGAATGACCGCGCCCAGACAGATCACCGCATCGAAACGGCCGGACCTGGCCATGCGGCGAGCCACCAAGGGAATCTCGAAGGCGCCGGGCACCTTGGCCACCTGGATCGCCGACTCGGCTGCGCCGGCCTTGCCGAGCGCGTCCAGCGCACCGGCCAGGAGCCGGTCGGTGACGAAGTCGTTGAACTTGCCCACAACCACGCCGAATCGGAGGTTGGTGGCATCGAGTTGTCCTTCGAGCGGCTTCATGCAGAGCCCTTCGCCCGGGCTTGGCCCGGTCTCGCGGCGGTGTGTCGTGAACGATGAGGCAAGTCCGGACGCACCTTAGCAGGTTCGCCCAAAAACTGGCAAGGACTAGATGGCGGAAACGGTCAGACTTTGTTGAGGATATGGCCGAGCTTGTGTTTCTTCGTGCGCAGGTAGCGCTCGTTGGCCGCGCGAGGGGCAATCTCGATCGGCACGCGCTCGGTCACCTTGAGCCCATAGCCTTCGATACCGACGATCTTGCGCGGATTGTTCGTGATCAGGCGAATTTTACACAGCCCGAGATTCACCAAAATCTGGGCGCCGATCCCGTAGTCGCGCAGGTCCGGCTTGAAGCCCAATTGGAGATTGGCTTCGACCGTGTCGCTCCCCTCGTCCTGGAGCTTGTAAGCCCGGATCTTGTTCAACAGGCCGATGCCGCGCCCTTCCTGGTTGAGATAGAGCAGCACGCCGCGGCCCTCTTTTTCGATCACTTCCATCGCGCTGTGGAGCTGATCGCGGCAGTCGCAGCGCAAGGACCCGAACACGTCCGCCGTCAGGCATCCGGAGTGCACCCGCACCAGACAGGGGGAGCCGTCCTCCACCCGCCCCTTGACCAGGGCGATGTGGGTGCCGCCGTCCACTTCGTTCTCGAACACCACGGCTTCGAATTCGCCGAAGAGCGTCGGGAGCTTCGCGCGGGCGATCCGCTTGATGAAAGTTTCGCGCTGCATGCGATATTCGATCAGGGACTTGATCGTCACCAACTTGAGCTTGTGCTGCTTGGCAAACTCCATCAGTTCCGGCACCCGCGCCATGGTCCCGTCTTCATTCATGATCTCGCAGATGACGCCGGCCGGATAGAGTCCGGCCAACCGGGAGAGGTCCACGGAGCCTTCAGTCTGGCCGGCCCGTTTGAGCACTCCGCCCTTCTGCGCCTTGAGCGGGAAAATGTGGCCCGGCCTGGCGAGGTCTGCCGGCTTGCTCTTCGGATCGATGGCCGTATGGATCGTGGTGGCCCGGTCGGCGGCGGAAATGCCGGTGGTGATGCCCTTCCGCGCATCGACGGATACGGTGAACGCCGTCCCGAAACTGGCTGTGTTTTCGGCGGCCTGCGGCGGCAGTTGGAGATCCTCGACCCGCTCCGGCGTCAACGCCAGGCAAATCAGGCCCCGGGCATGCTTCGCCATGAAATTGATGGCCTGCGGCGTCACCTTTTCGGCGGCCATCACCAGGTCCCCCTCGTTTTCCCGATCCTCGTCGTCCACGAGGATCACGAAGCGGCCCTTCTTGATGTCCTTGATCGCTTGCTCGATCGAATCGAATGCCTGCGCCATGTCCTTAGTTCCTCATGCGTCTATGTGGGCCGATGGAGAGCCCATTATAGGGGGTCGGCTGAGAAAACGCCAATGATCGGCCTCGCTGAAACTTTTGTTCCTTATGCCGGCATTGCCCCATGCCGGCTCCTTCGCAGCGCCACGATGACGGTTCCCAAAGCCACGAGGCTCGCTCCGGCGAAGACCACGAATCCCATGCCGAAGCCGCCTGTATGTTCCTTGAGCAGGCCGAACGAGAGGGGCACCAGGACACCCCCGAATCCGCCCGCCGCCCCGATGACGCCGGACGCCAAGCCGATCTGCTTGGCCAGCCGTTCGGAGACCACCTGAAAGACCACCCCATTGCCGAATCCCATACAGGCCAACGCCGCCACCAGCAACAACCCGGTCCAGACCAGGCCCGGCATGAACGCCAGCGCGCCGGCGAGGAGCGTCAAGATTGGAAACAGCCCCCGCAGCACCACCAATCCACCCAGCCGGTCTGCGAC
>JBJTAZ010000200.1:0-7349 GCA_046091085.1 Nitrospiraceae bacterium | reverse complement strand
TTCAGCAGGACATCGCGGCGCCGATCGTCGCGCTGGTCGAGCAGGAAGCTCCGGAGCGGCAGCGCGAGGTCTGGCGTGCCGTGACGGACGCGGCCCGGGAATATGCAGCTCCAGATGGAACGGTGCGGCTGGCCGGCGAGGCCATCTGCATCGTGGCAAAGCGGTGAGTCTGATTAAAAGCTGTAGCGTAGCCCCAGCGTGATCCCCTGCCTGGTGCTGGACAGTTCCTTCAGTTGGGCGGTGGAGACGGCCCCGGTGCGCGAGAATGATTGCCACGTGCCGTCGGACACGTTCACGTACCAGAAGCGATAGCCCAGGTCGAAAAAGAGGGTGGAGACCAGGCGGACCGAGGCGGTCCCTTCGGCATTAACCCCGATCCCGTCGCCGGTCATCTTAAACGAGGGGTTCTGGGCCAGGTCGCCCCGCAAGTAATGGATGTCGCGATTGTCCAACGAGGTATAGGGAATAAACGCCACCTTGCCGCCCAGCGTGAGTCGCGACCAGACGTTGTAGTCGCCTTCGACGCCGATCTTCACCGAATTCCACGTCGTGGTGTTCGCAATCACCGTGCGTCCGGAGTTCGACACCGTACCCGCCGCGTTGCAGAAGGTGCCCACCGCCGTGCACACCACCTGGGTCACGCCCGTGGCCGTATAGGCTTCCCGCCAATTTTGATAGCCGATGAAGGCGCTCAGTTGTCCCTTCTGCTCAGGCAATCGGATGAGCGTGACGCCGATGTCGACATTCAGGTAGCGGACATCGTTGCCGTTCACGTCGCTGTAGGTGCGCGAGATGAGCTGAGCGCCAGGCGTGCTCGTCCCGTAGAAGGTGGCGCCGGCGGCACTGACGTAGTCGTCGTCGGTCAAACGGCCGCCGCCCATCCCGCCGACGCCGTAATCAACCCGCAGAAAGACCCGCTGCGAGACCGTGACCTTGCCGCCGAACTCGATGATGTTGGTGCCGACGTCCTTATAGGTGAGCGCCGAAGTGGGATTGCCGACCAACGAACTGAGCATCGAGGCGTTGTGCGCCCACTTGCTTTCGCCCGTGGACAGCCAGGAGCCGAGTTTGAACTCGGCCTCGATCAGCTTGGACTTGGGAGCTGGGGGTGGCTCGTCGGCGCAGGACAGGGCCGGCGCCAGCGCGAGCCATACACCGAGCACAGCCGCAACGACGCGCGCTCGCGGTGTGAGCCCTTGTGGTCTCACTGGTATGGGCCTCGTGGGGAAACCGGTGACGAAGCCTCAGTGGCCTTGTTCCCGGCAACGGAACAGAACGCGTGCAGCGGGCAATGGGCTAGAGCTTGCAAGCACTCTGTTCGCGGGTTCCAGCGACGGCATCGCCCGACACGGTGGTCAGGATTTCGTAATGGCCGAGCCCCAGCTCCTTGCCGTAGGCCTTGCCGACCAAGACGTCCTGCACGTGCTGGTGGTCCCAGGCGCGGAAGTACGACCGGCCTTCTTTCAGCCCGTCGAACTCGTGGCCTTCCAGAGCCTTGATGACAGCGGCCGTGTCGGTGGTGCCGGCGCGGCGGACCGCCTCTAGGATCTGGCTCATGGCCGCATAGCCGAGGTAGCAGCGCGAAGTCGGCGTATGGTTGTACTTGTCGATCACGCCCTGGATGAATTTCCTGGAGCCTTCGGTGTTGATCTTCGGATCCCAGATCAGCCCCCAGACACCGGCGTTGTTGGCATAGCCGAGCGGCCGGCCGATCTGCTCGCCCGCGATCATCCCTCCGACGCCGATCTTCTCCTTGGCTAATTCCATCTTGCTGTACGCCTTGAGGGCGTTGACCAAGTCCCAGCCGTAGAGGTTCAGCACGATGACGCTGGGTTTGGCGGCCTTGGCCTCGGTGAAGGCGGCGGTGAAGTCCGTGGTCCCGAACGGCGTCGTGGTCCCGCCCAGGCCCTCCGCCCCCTCGACCCGTAAGGCCTCCGTCATGGCTTGCAGGGCGGACCGGCCGTCCATCGTGTTCGCCGTGATCGTATAATACCGGGTGCCGTAGGCTTTCACGATCGCCGGCGCCACGGCTTTCGCCATCATGTGCGCATTCGGCATGAAGACGAACGTGTGGGAATTGCAGTTGGCGCCGGTCAGCTCCATGATGTGCGCGCCGGTCACCATGAACAGCTTGTTCTCCTTCTTCGCCAGCTCGCTGATCGCCAGCGCGCATTCGCCGGTGAAGGTGCCCATTAGGAAATCCACCTTGTCATCCTTGATCAGTTTGGTCGCCGCCTTGAGCGCCGCCTCCACGGTGGAGGCCGTATCGGCTTCGAGGATCGCGACCTGACGGCCCAAGACGCCGCCCCGCTTGTTGTACCAGTCCATGGCGACCGTCGCGCCATGCACATCGTGGATCGAGGAGGTCTTATAGGGGCTCGACAGAGGATCGAGAATGCCGACCTTGATCGGCTCTCCAGCCTTCGCCCCGTCGGCGGCATAGGCCAGACGGCGATCGTCCACCAGGCCCAGCGCATGCCTCGCCAGATCGCCCAGCGTCAGCGCGCCGGCCGTCAACAGCGACGCCTGTAGAAACCGTCTGCGGGATATCTCGCTCATGTTCGTTGCGCTCCTCTCGATGGTCTGCAGTTGCAGGGGATGCGGGCATACGCTACAACGAACCGCCCCGCCGCCGCGGGCTTAGTCTTTACCATGAAACGCTGGCCGTATCACCATTTCGCGCCGGTATCGCGCAGCAGAACCAGGCCGGCAGCCGTCGTTCACGGGCCGTGACTTCAACTGTACTGATCCTCGGTGTAGCACTGCTTGATCGCCCAAAAGACCGCCTCCTTGAGCTTCTTGATCAGCGGATCGTCCGTGCGAATTTTCTGCAGCTTCTTGTCGAGCGCGAAAAGCGGCTCCACCGACTTCTTGTCGGGCAGTTTCCCCAAGGCCCAGGCGATCTCGGTCTGCACCCGGACGTCGATCCCCGGCACGTCCAGCATCTGCAGCAAGGGCGGGATGATGCTGGGATCTCCGAGCAGGCCGCCGACATGTCCCAGCCCCTTGGCGGCCGCGGCTTGCAGCTCCGGATCCTTCGAGGTCTTCAGGATGTCGATGAGGATGGGAATCCCGTCCTTCCCGATGCCACCCATGGCCTCGACCGCCTGGCCGGCTAGATTCTTGTCTTTGAGGGCTTCCTTGAGCCTCGGCATGGCCTCATCGGCTGACATCTCGCCGAGCAGAGAGATGACTTTCAGTTTGCGCAGTTGATCGGTGCCAGGCGCATCCAGCAGTTTCAGCAGCCGGTCGGCCTGCCCCCACTCGGCAGTGAGCAGAACCGGGAAGTCGTAGCGATCGAGCCGCTCCTTCAGCTTCGCCAGCGCATAGGCGCCTGGATCTCCGGCATTGGCCTTTTGGGCCGCCGCCACCGCATCCTCGAAGTCCGTCCGGACTTCCTTCTGCCACTTGATCTTGACGCCGCCCAGGACGTAGTTGAGCTGACAGGCCGGGCCCTTCCAGAGGCGGGACGGGGAATCGGGCAGGTCGGCGTCGCTCCCCATCGTCGTCGTTCCTTCCCAGATCTTGCGCTGCTCGCACTTGACCTTGAAGACGACGTCGTGCGGGTTGACCTCGCTCGTCACCGTGGCATAGCCTAGGTCGGCCAGGCGTCGCACCACCAAGTCGGTCAGCGGTGCCGCATCCACCGGCCCCTTGTCGGCAAGGGCCAACACCTCGACGAACACTGTCTGAACTTTTGCCAACTGCTCCCGCTGGTCTTGCGTGAAATAGTCGCGGGAAGCCCAGCTCGTTCCCCCTGAACTCACGAGCAGCAGGATCGCCGCGATGACCGCCCACACTCGCGCCATGGCCTCCTCCTCTCCGGCCTTTCCTTGAAAGGCATTCCCGCTCCACAGGCCGGCCGGACAGACACAGTATACCCCTCGCACGGAGCTGGCACCAGCAACGTCAGAATGCCGCCTTCGAGAATGACGCAACCTGTTGACAGTGGGTCGTACGGCCCTGTACAACGATAACCGGGCGAAGGCTGGGAGCCTGCATTGCGAACCGCCACGAGACCCAACCGCTCGCTCCGGCGACATCCTGAGACCGTGCCTTCCGACCAACAGGACGCGAGAGTGGCGGAACTGGCAGACGCGCGAGACTTAGGATCTCGTGGGAAACCGTGGGGGTTCAAGTCCCCCCTCTCGCACCATACCAAGCTTCGCTTGAGCCGCGGCCTATGTATCGGTGTATCGAAACTGAGGCCGCGGAGAAACCCCTCAAGTGTGACGTGTTTTGGGCCGGTTCTTGAAATCAATCTTGCTGACATAATCCACCCATCACCAAGGCCTGTCATCCATGAAACTCGACGTCACCGAACTCGGTCCCATGAAGCGTGCGCTCAAGATCGAAGTCCCCTCCGCCGACGTCAATAAGCACTTCGCCCTGGCCTACGCGGAACTGAACAAACATGTGCGCATCCCGGGTTTCCGCCCCGGCAAAGCCCCCCTGGCCATGCTGGAAAAGCGCTACGCCAAGGAAGTCGAGGAGGATGTGATTCGGCGGCTGGTGCCGGACTATTACGAGCGGGCCGTGCGGGAAGCGGGGATCGTGCCGGTGCTCGTGGAAATCCCGCCGCTCGAGCGCGTGAAGATCAAGAAAGACGCCTCGTTCTCGTTCACAGCCACGGTCGAGATCAAGCCGAAGATCGAGTTGCGCGACTACAAGGCGCCCAACCCGATCTCGCTCAAGCCGGACAAGCGCACCGTCACGGACGAGCAGGTCACCGGCACGCTTGAAGTCCTGCGCGAACGACAGGCGCAGCTCGAGGCCGCGCCGGCCAGCACAGCCCTGGCCGAAGGGGACTATGCCATCCTCGACGTGGAAGGGTTTCTGGATCAGGCGCCAGTGGACGGCGCGAAGCAATCCGGGCAACTCCACAAGGTCGGCTCCAAGGCAACGATCCTCGGCATCGAGGTGGACGCCGCGCTCGTGGGCAAGAAAGAAGGGGAAACGGCTGAGATACCCCAGGCCTATCCGGCCTCTCACCCGGACCAGCGCCTGGCCGGCAAGACGGTCGTGTACCGGGCGACGGTCACGGCCGTGAAGCGCAAGAAGCTCCCAGCCCTGGACGACGAGTTTGCCAAAGACTGCGGCCCCTATGCCTCGATGGCCGAACTTCGAGACAAACTTCGGGCGGAAATGGAAAAAGCGCTCAAGAAAGACATCGAAGATGCCTATAAAGATACGATCATGAAACGGCTGGAGGAGACCCACCACTTCGACTTGCCGGATACCCTGGTGGAACGAGAGCTCGACGCGATTGTCCGCCAGCACATGCAGGCGCGGCAGAGACAGAAGGGCCAGCCCCAGTCGCCGGATCCGGTCGCGCGCCAGGAGGAAATCCGGAGCGCGCGCGAGGAGCACAAGGCCGAAGCCATGCGCCGGGTCAAGATCGGGTTGGTGCTGGAAGCGATCGCCGACAAAGAAGGGCTGAAGGTCGAGCAGGAAGATATCCAGAACGAGCTTCTGCGGTTGAGCCAAGAGTTGCGGATGGCGCCGGAGGAACTGGGCCGGCTGATTCAGTCTGGCGGGCAGGATTCCATCGACGAACTCAGAGCCCGTATTCTGACCGACAAGGCGCTGGACTTTGTGTTCCGCCATTCGGTGATTCAGGGATAAGTTCGATTGGGATCTAGGCGCCGAAGAGGGTCGGCGCAGAAAAAGTGTGATAAGATAGGCTCCGTAAGACACCGGAACAGAAAGGACAGAGTGCTATGTTAGTGCCGATCGTCATCGAGCAGACCAACCGCGGCGAGCGCGCCTATGACATCTATTCGCGCCTGCTCAAAGACCGGATCATCTTCCTGGGCGCGCCGATCGACGACATTTTCGCCAACTTGATCATCGCCCAGTTGTTGTTCCTCGAGGCTGAGGACCCGGAAAAGGACATCAACCTCTACGTCAATTCGCCCGGCGGGAGCGTCACGGCCGGCTTGGGCATCTACGACACGATGCAGTATGTGAAGCCGCCGATCAACACGATCTGCCTGGGCCAGGCGGCCAGCATGGGTGCCCTGCTGCTCGCAGCCGGCACGAAGGGTAAGCGCTTCGCCCTGCCCAATGCCCGGGTGATGATCCATCAGCCGATGGGGGGCTACCAGGGACAAGCCACGGAAATCGACATCCACGCGCGGGAAATCCTCAAGATTCGGGAGAGATTGAACGAAATATTAGCGAAGCACACGGGACAGCCTCTGGAAAAGATCGCCAACGACACCGAACGGGACTACTTCATGTCCGGCGAGGAGGCGAAGCGGTACGGGCTGATCGACGAAGTCATTTCGCGCCCGCCCAAGACAAACAAAGAAGGCGGCAAGGACCAAGGCAAGGACGGCGGCAAGGACAAGTAGAGGCAGAGAGGCGTTCCCCAGGAGGGAATCTGCATGGCCAAGCAGGAAAAGACGGACCGGCACCTACGCTGTTCGTTCTGCGGCAAGAGCCGGGATGAAGTCCGCAAGCTCATCGCCGGCCCGACCGTCTACATCTGCGACGAGTGCGTGAACCTCTGCAACGACATCATCGCGGAGGACTGGGAGGAGGCCAAGGAAGAAATCACCTCCAAGCTCCGCAAGCCCGCCGAGATCAAGCACCACCTGGACCAGTATGTGATCGGGCAGGACCGGGCCAAGAAAATCCTGTCTGTGGCCGTCCACAACCACTATAAGCGCATCTCCGCCAACGAGGTGGACGACGTCGAGTTGCAGAAGGGCAACATCCTGATGATCGGGCCGACCGGCACGGGCAAGACCCTGCTGGCTCAAACCCTGGCCCGGTATCTGGACGTGCCGTTCACGCTGGCGGACGCCACCACACTGACCGAAGCCGGCTACGTCGGCGAAGACGTCGAGAACATCATCCTCAAGCTCCTGCAAGCCTCCGACTACGACGTGGAGCGGGCCGAGCGGGGCATCGTGTACATCGACGAAATCGACAAGATCAGCCGCAAGAGCGACAGCCCGTCCATCACCCGCGACGTATCGGGCGAAGGCGTGCAACAGGCCCTGCTCAAGCTGATCGAGGGCACCGTGGCCAACGTCCCGCCGCAGGGCGGCCGCAAGCACCCGCATCAGGAATTCATCCAGGTGGACACGAGCAACATTCTGTTCATCTGCGGCGGCGCGTTCGTGGGCCTGGAAGGCCTCGTCGAGCAGCGGTTGAACCAGCGGTCCATGGGATTCGGCGCCAACGTGCGGGGCAAGAACGAGAGCCGGCTCGGGGAACTGCTGGCGCGGGCGCAGCCGGAAGACCTCCTGAAGTACGGGCTGATCCCGGAGTTCTTCGGCCGCCGCCGGGTCGTCGCGACGGTGGGGGTCTTGGCCGTGTCGGCGCTGGGCCGCATCGGC
>JBJTAZ010000199.1:0-3115 GCA_046091085.1 Nitrospiraceae bacterium | reverse complement strand
CACGATGCCGATGCGCGCCAAGAGCGTCAACACCAGCGCCAACTCGCAGGCAAACCCGAAGATCACGAGAAACTTGACGTTGAAATCCACAGAGGTGCCGACGGCCCACTGGGGGGCCAGGGAACGATCCATGCCGAAGCTCACGAAAAACTGGATGACCAGCGGCAGGATGACCAAATTGCAGAAGACCATCCCCAGGGCAAAAAACCCGGCCGCCAGACAAAAGAGGGGGACAGCCCAGCGCTGCTCCTTCGGGAGCAGCGCCGGCTCGAGGAATTTCCAGCATTGATAGAGAATCACCGGCAGACTCAGCACGATGCCGGCCAGGATCGACACCTTCACGGAGGCAAAAAGGGCTTCGGTCGGACTGTAAAAGATCAGATCGTCAGAAAACGGGCGCTTGAACCACTGGATCAGCTTCCCCGAATAGGCGAAGGTCAGGATAAAGGACGTCATGACCGTGATCGCTATCACGATCAGGCGCCGCTTGATGTCGGCAATGTGGTTGGCCATCGGCGGCAGCACCGCCGCCATGGACTTGAAGCCGGGGACTTCCATGCCTGTTGTCTGCGCCTCCCGAAGGCGGCGCCCCTACCCCTTCTCTCGATGGAGGCGGATCAGCTCAGCCATCCGGTCTTTCTTGGCTAGTTTTTCTTTTTGGAGCTGTTTTTTGATCAGCTCCTCCTGCGGAGTCAAGACGTGCCGCTTTTGCAGTTCCGCCAGTTCCGCATCCAACTTGTGGTGCGCTTGATCGAGTTCGCGGAACTCCACGCTGGACTCCTTCAACAATTCCGAGACGCGCGCGTCAGTCAGCATGCTGGGCCTCCTGGCTGTAGGGTGAGAACGTTAACCGATTCCCGTTGCATGAGCACCGCATCTTCGGTTGGATTCGAATAGTAGTTGGCGCGCACGGCCACCTGCCTGAAGCCCAATCCCTCGTACAGGTTCCTGGCTGCCTGGTTCGAGGCCCGCACCTCCAGCACGGCCCGCTCCGCGCCCTGATCCCTGGCCAGAGACAGAGCCTGGAGCACCAGGGCCCTGGCAATGCCCCGACGCCGGCTCCCAGGGTCCACGGCCAGGTTCATCAGACGCAGCTCCTCGAACACGATCCACAGACACAGGTAGCCGACAATGACTCCGGTTCGCCCCTCCGCCATCGTGCGCGCCGTCACGAGCCGGCTGAACGGATTCTGCAACTCCGCCTCGAACATTTTCCTGGTCCAGGGGGCCGTAAACGACTGCCGCTCAAGCTCGACGAGACGATCCATGTCTTTTGCCTGAGCCGGCTCGAACAGCAGCTGAGGGGCCATGCGTTCGTGACGCTCCGCCATCACGTGGTCCCTACCTGCGCCCACGGACGCCCTCCTGACTCCGGCCGGATGCGGCCGCCGGCACGCGCCGCTCCCAGGCGACCTCGGCTTCTGCTCGCTGGACATAGAAGGGGGCCACTCCCGGGCCGGCCGTCTCGCCCCGAGCCAGTCGCTCCTGGCCGGCCCGGCCGACACTCACCGCCGATGCCGCCATCGCCGCAGGAGCGGCCTCTTCCACGGCAACCGACCGAGCGGTGAACTCCTGCCGCAATGCGTCCCGGTTCGATACCCAGCCTTCCCCCAGCACGACGATCGGGCCCGCGACGGACTCGGCCAAGGCCTGACACATCCCGACCCGTTCTTCCGACAGACGAACGAGCTCCGTCTCGGAGGTCCAGCGATACAGGGCCCAATAGACCTCGCCGGTCCTGGACTTCAGGATCGGACAGAGTGTACGCCCCACGTCCCGCTGGTTCCAGGCCAAGGCTTCCAACGTCGGCACCGAGGCAAGGGGCAGGCCCGTAATCGTGCGGAAGCCCAGCATCGTCGACAGACCGACACGCAAGCCGGTGAACGATCCCGGTCCGATGGACACGGCCAATCCGTCCAGGCCGCTCAGAGAGAGTCCGCTTTCGGTCAAGAGTCGGTCGATGGTCGGCACCAACCAACGAGCATGAGCGCCGGCGGCATCCTGATCCGAACGAGCCAAGACCGTGGCCCCGTCCAAGATCGCCACGCTTTGCCACCCAGTCGAGGTGTCCACAGCCAAGAGCTTCACCGGCTCCACCTCGCAAGGCCCGGCAGGGACTCAGCCGCCAGGCGCAACGGGCCCGCCTCACGGCCCTCCACCCATACCACGCTCAAATCTTCCGGCCTGAGGAGCGGGTTCGGTACGATCTCATGAAAGGTGAGCTGCAGCGCCCCCATCCCCTGCCCAGCCTGGATCGTCACCTTGAAGGGCTTCAGGATTTGGCCGGCTCCTTGGGGCAAGGAGGATTCCTGGACGACCCGAAAGTCCTCGAATCGCACCGTCGCTTCCAGTTGGCCGGACCGGCTCATCCGGTCTTCTTGCACGACGTGGAGCGAGCGCCGATCGAACCAGATGCGGCGCTGAGGCGCGGCGCGATCGGCGGAGCCGTCCGGGGCGGCCATCACGTCCAGACGATACCGGTCTCCATCCTCGGCCAGGGCCGTCCGTTCTCCTTCGCCCACGGGCGCGGTGCCGACGGCGCCGCTCATGGCCAAGAGACTCAACTGGATGGGCTTGCCGATGACGCCGATGTCCTGCAGGTCGCCCACGCGCCCCGTATAGAGCTTCGCCGAGGTCGGCAAACGCAACCGATACTGATCGTCCGCCACGACGAAATCGAACAGAGGCCCGCCGACCTGATTGAAGCCCTGCAGCCTGAGCGCATCCGGACGCCGGTAGTACATCGCCCCTTCCACGCGTTGCAGGAAAAAGCTCCCGACCCCCTTTACCTGAGCCCTAAAGAGGCCCTTGACCGTCTGGAGCGCCGCCTCCCGCTCCTTCAACAGTTGCACCAATCGCGCCGCCGTATCCTCTTGAAGCGCCGGCTCCGTGCGGGCGAACCAGGCGCAGCCGGTGGACGCGGCAACGGCGCACGCCACGAGGACCGCTGCGAGCAACCGGAAGTGTCTGGCCATCGTCACCTGCTTACGTGCGGCTGTATTCAAACGCCGCCTCCAACGCATCGCCGATCTCGCGCACGCCCACCAATTCCATCCCCTCGATCGGCTCCAGTTTGGCCAGATTTCGATCCGGCAACAGACAACGACGGAATCCC
>JBJTAZ010000198.1:0-13038 GCA_046091085.1 Nitrospiraceae bacterium | reverse complement strand
TGCTTCAATAGGGCTACCGCCTCGCGCGCCGAACCTGGCCCCTCGACCAGCCACCCCCGCACCCGCTCCCCCAGCACCGCTTCGACCGCTCGCTCCAGCCCGGACGGCACGATCAACCACTCGGCGACCGCCTCGCGCAGCCCTTGGCAGGCCACCCGAAGCGACGTCGCTTCTTCCCCGTCTCGCCCGTAACCCATCCCTTCGCGCACGACCGCTTGCAGGGCTCGGAGTCTCGATCGAACGGATGCGGCTTCTTCCTGGTATTGGCCGATCTGGCGGTCCGCTTCACGGAGGGCGAGTTCGATCCGCTCCGCCTCCTGAGCCGATGCCTCCCGCTCGCCCTGCAGAGTCTGCAATTCCCCCGCACTCTGCTCGCGGCGGCGAACCGTGGCCTCGCACTGCTCCTTTGCACTGCGCAATTGCTCCTCGATTATAGCCTGCTCGCGAGCCAGGCGCTCCGCGCGCCGCAGGACCTCCTCAATCCGCCGCTGCATCTCGACCGCCCCGTTCTCGTCGCGGGTGGCTTGCACCATGAGATCAAGACTGGCCAACCTCGCGCGCTCCTCTTCCTCCACCGCCGAAGCCCGGCGTGCCATCAACTCTGCACCGACACCTTCCAGATGCACCAGCGCTTGAGTTCCGGTTTCGACCTCCCGGGCAAGTTCCACCAGTTTGGCCCGCAGCCCATCCATCTCCACTCGGGCTTGCTCCCGTTCGCGGCTCAAACGGGCCAAATCGGCCTCAGCTTGAATCCGTTGCTGATCGAACTGCCCGAGCTTGGCCCGCTCCACCTCAGCCGCAGTCAGCGCCTGTGACTTGAGCCGCTCAAGCCGCTCCATGTCTTCCCGCGTATGCGCGATTGAGTGGTCGGCTTCCGTGATCCTCAGCCTGAGCGATTCCAGCTCCGCCTGAAGCCGCGCCTGCTCGGCCGTGTGACCGGACTCCCGAGCTTCCACATCGGCCAAATCCGCTTCGCAGACAGCTTGGCCAGCCAGACGGGCCCGGTAGTCCCAGACCAACAACCGCACCTCCAACACCTTGGCTTCCTGCTGCAAGCCCTGATAGGCGCGCGCCTGCCGCGCCTGACGCTCCAAGGAACCTAGCTGCCGATGCACTTCGGCGATGATATCGCGTACTCGCAAGAGGCTCTGGTGAGTCGATTCCAGTTTGCGGAGGGCCTCCGCCTTCTGCTTTTTATACCGGACAATCCCGGCGGTTTCCTCGATCAACTCACGACGATCTTGCGGAGAGGCATTCAGAATCTGCTCGATGCGTCCCTGCGCAATCACCGTGTGGCCCTTGCTTCCGGCCCTTGTGTCCAGGAACAAACTGCGGACGTCCTTGAGCCGGCAGAGGGCCTTATTGATCAGGTATTCGCTATCCCCGTTTCGATAGAGGCGGCGCGTCACCATCACTTCATGCAACTCGCCCATCTGAGCCGGCAAACCGGGAATCCCCTGCAGTTGCTGCTCCGCAAGTCCGCTCATCACCAACGAAACTTCGACCATCCCCAGCGGCTTTCGCGCGTCGGTCCCGTTGAAGATGACGTCTTCCATCTGCTCGCTTCTGAGCGTCTTCGTGCTCTGCTCCCCCAGCACCCAGAGGATCGCATCCACCACATTGCTTTTCCCCGACCCATTGGGGCCCACCACCGCAGTCATGCCCGGGGGAAATTCAATCTTGGCCTCGGCAAACGACTTAAACCCTGTAAGCTCCAAGGATTTAAGATGCATCCTTCTCCCTCACCAATAGGTCCGGTACCAATACACTAGCACCACTACAGACAGTGGGGGACTTTGTAACACAGGAGTTTCTGAAAAGCAAAGAAAAACACAGGATGCGGGGGGAGAGAAACCCAAGGCCCCCAATCAGTTGGGGGCATCAGGAGTGCCCTTGGGACAGAACGGGCGAAGGCTTACGCGGAGGCCTGCGAGACGGACTTGATCGTGACCAGTTCCTTCGGCAAGGAGAATTCCACATCCTCCTCAATCACCGTCAATTCCTCGACTTCGGACGCGCCAAACCGTTTCAGATACTCGACGACCTCGGCCACCAACACTTCCGGCGCCGACGCCCCGGCGGAAATGCCGACCGCACGGGAATTCTTCACCCAGTCGGGGTTGATATCCGACGAGGAGTCGATGAGATAGGACGGGATGCCACAGCGCTCGGCCAATTCCCGAAGTCGGTTCGAGTTGGAGCTGTTCGGCGAGCCAATGACCAAAATCACATCCACCAAGCCGGACAGCTCTTTCACAGCATTCTGCCGGTTCTGGGTGGCATAGCAAATATCTTCCTGGTGCGGCCCCTTGATCCCAGGGAAGCGCCGATTCAGTGCCTCGACGATGTCCCGGCACTCGTCCACGCTGAGCGTCGTCTGCGTCACGTAGGAGAGATGGCTGTGATTCTCCACCTGCAACGCTTCGACATCCTTGACGGAAGACACCAGGTGAAACTTGTCAGGAATTTGCCCCAAAGTCCCTATGACTTCCGGGTGCCCGGCGTGGCCGATCAGGATCAACTCATACCCCTGCGTGTAATCCCGGTTCACTTCGTTGTGAACCTTGATGACCAGCGGGCAGGTGGCATCGATCACCTTCAGGTGGCGGCGTGTGGCTTCGGTCCAGACATCCTTGGCCACCCCGTGGGCGCTGAAAATTACGATGGCCCCGTCCGGCACCTCGTTGAGTTCCTCCACGAACACGGCGCCCTTTTGACGCAACGAATTGACCACGTGGCGGCTGTGGACGATTTCGTGCCGGACATAGATCGGCGCCCCGTAGGTTTTGAGCGACAGCTCCACAATATCGATCGCGCGGTCCACCCCGGCGCAGAACCCTCTGTGATTGGCCAGATATATCTTCATGCTTTGTATACGCTCCAAGCCATCGGTTTATTGCACAAAACAGGTGACACCTTACGTTAGAGCAGGGCCTCCCGTCAACTGAATACCCGCATCAGCCCTGGGCAGAACGCCAGCCAGCACAGCAGATAGATCATATGCCGTGCCACAGACACGGAGCTTCTTCATCTGTTTCCCCACCCACCAAACCCCTTGCGCCATGAAGCACGCATTCGGTCGTATCCATCTGCCGAACGATTGCATTGACCGGGCACCGTCACGTGAAACGTGGCGGCACTCACAGGGACGCTACTATTGGACTCTCCGGTTGAACGGTATATTAGAAAGCATCGTCCTTACGTGTGCTGACATCCGTTGCTATGCAGTCCAGAAGTAACGATATCTTTCCAACAACTTCTTTCACCGTACTCAAAGCAATTTTGACATCCGGTGCGTGTGGATTTCCATTCCTATCTTCTGGATATCGAAACGCCTCAGACGTTGGATCTAGACTGCAGAACTCCCCGATTAACCGAGTGGTCTGTTGTATTTCATCATTGCTGGACATGCCCGGCGATAGCTCGTTGAATAAGCCACGACAAGTTTCCCATAGCTCATCGATTTGATGTTTTTTGGGGAAAGTCTCCTGCTGCCCGAATAAACTGCGACAATCACGCATTAAGGCTTTCAACGCCAGTTCAAGATGCTGGCGGTAAAGGAACAAGATGGGGTACCCCAGCTTGCGTGGATCTGCTTCTGCTGCATGGGTGACCAGGAGATCAGCGGCGTTTTTGTACCCATTTAATATAGAAATACCAATCCGGCTTCCTAGAAGATTCCAATAGAGCGGCTGACCCCTGCGCCGTAAATTCAAACAACGTGTCATCTGGACCGGGGAACGCAGCTATTTCGTCCCCGTCACTCTCAGCCGTCGGCTTAGCTTTGGACATGATGCTTTCTAACTATCGAGGATGTTGGCCAGCATATCCCACCAATGCAGACTGTATGTACTGCGCCATTCTCGCCTTGTCGCATTGACTTGTCAACGCATCCACAGCGTAGGGTCGGCGGTAGAACCGACCCTGCGTCGCCTCCTCTTCCTCTCTGTGTCAAGCGCCTCGGAGGGAACGGATGAGCGGCAATGGAACTTGCCTTCTTTCCTAGGCTGGGCTGGACGGGATGGGCATGACGAGGTTGCGCCTCTACGGGGCAGGTGGCCAACGACAGATCGAGGACTGGAGCAGCGCCGTTCCGATGGCCCGATCAGGCGCTGCGAGTTTGGCACCGGCAGAGCAAGGCAGAGGATATCGCCGCATTGAGGCGCGACCCAGAATGACCACCCGTCGCCAGTCCGGCCCTTGACCGCCATTCGTCGGCCAAGCCGTTACGCTCACTCCCCCTCTTGCGCTTGACACCTTCCCCCCGTCCCTTTAGGCTGCTTTCCCGATGACGTCCCCCGTCGGCAAAAAAATCCTGATCGTCGAGGATGAACGAGACATCCTCGACCTCGTCCGGCTGTATCTGGGAAAAGAAGGATACCGAACCTGCTCGGCCACGACAGGGCTGGAAGGCCTCAAGCTCGTCAAGACCGAACATCCGGACCTGGTCATCCTGGACCTGATGCTGGCCGACATGGACGGGCTGGAGGTCTGCAAACGGATCCGGGCCGATCCCCAGACCGCGCTTCTGCCGGTCATCATGCTCACCGCCAAAACCGAAGAGTCGGACATGGTCGTCGGGCTCGAGCTCGGCGCGGACGATTACATTACCAAACCCTTCAGCCCCAAGGCGCTGGTCGCCCGCGTCAAGGCGCTTCTCCGACGGCTGGAACGCAAATCGGACGATGCGCCCCGCCTGGAGTACGGATCCTTGCTCATGGATCTGACGCGCCATGAGGTCACCGTCGCCGCACAGGATGTGCAGCTGACCGCGAAAGAATTCGGACTGCTCGAACACCTTCTCCGCCATCCGGGACGGGTGCTCACCCGCGACGTGCTCTTGAACGCCGTATGGGGGTATGACTATTACGGCACCACGCGCACGGTGGACGTGCACGTCCGACGGCTCAAGCAGAAGATTCCCCTGCTCGACGACGCCATCATCTCCGTCAAGTCGCTGGGGTACAAACTCAAAGAGCGTGACACCTAACACGTGAGGAGCCTTCAGCCATCGGCCGTCAGCGTTCGGCTCGTTGCCGAGCGCAGTGCGCTGAGCGCTTCGTAGCTTATGGTGTTATCCATCCGCTGGAAAGTCACCCTCGGCACCCTGCTTGCCGTCATCCTGGGACTGGCGGTGGCGGGCGGCCTGGCCTTCCGCTCGATCGAACAACTGGAGTTGGCCCGGGCGGAAGAAGCGCTGGCGGCCCGCGCGGGCTTGGCCGCGCTGGCCCTGCAACCCCTCCTGGACCATCCCGCCACCCAATCGAATGGCCCCATCCTTCTGCAAGCCCAGGCGCGTGACCTCGGCGTCCAGGCACGCGCCAGAGTGACCGTAATTGCCCAAGACGGCAGGGTCCTCGCCGACAGCGCCCTGTCGAATGACGCGATCATCACGCTCGACAACCACCGGACACGCCCGGAAGTCGCTGCCGCGCTGGCAAGCGGACGAGGCACGAACGTCCGGCGGAGCGACACCACCGGCCAGCGATTGTTCTACCTGGCGTTGCGGATCTCGCCCCCCGACCACGCCGCCGTCCATGTCGTCCGGCTCGCCATGCCGCTGACGATGCTGGAAAGCCGGATCCGCGACTTGCAGCATGCCTTGGGCATTGCGTTCGGCGTGGCGTTTGCTGTCTCCGTCATCCTGAGCTTCTTCATTGCCAGGGGCGTGACCAGACCCCTGTCGGACATTGCGGCCGTTGCCCGGCAGCTGGCCGGCGGTTCCTTCGACCGGCGCATCCGGACCTCATCGAACGATGAAGTCGGCGTCCTCGCGACCACACTCAATCAGATGGCCGACCAACTCGACCACGACATCACGGCGCTGCGGAAGCTGGAAACGGTCCGGAAAGATTTCGTCGCCAACGTGTCGCATGAGCTGCGCACGCCGCTCACGTCCATCAGAGGCTACGTCGAGGCGCTGTTGGACGGCGCGAAAGACCGCCCGGACGAGGCGGTGCACTTTCTGCAGATTATCCTCAAGCAAAGCGAGCGGCTGAATCTGATCCTGGAAGATTTGCTGCAGCTGTCGCAGATCGAGTCCGGCCGGGTCCTGCTCAAACGGGAGCCGGTACAATGGCGCACGGTCATCGACCGCACGCTGGCCTCCATCAAGCCCCTGGCCGAGAAAAAGGGGCACACGATCGCTGTCGCCATTCCGTCGGACCTGCCATTGGTGCCGGGCGACGAGGACCGGCTGGTCCAGGTCCTCACCAACCTCCTCGACAACGCCGTGAAGTACACACCGGAGCGAAGCGTGATCCACGTGACGGCACGGATCACCGGTGACGGTAACGCCGTCGAATTGGCTGTGGCGGATACCGGGATCGGCATTCCGGAGGCCGACCGCCCGCGGGTCTTCGAGCGGTTTTATCGGGTGGACAAAGCCCGGTCACGCGAACAGGGCGGGACCGGATTGGGGTTGGCCATCGTGAAGCACATCGTCGAAGGGCACGGCGGCCACGTCTGGGTGGAATGTAACGAACCGGCCGGCAGCCGGTTCATCATCCGCCTGACGATTGCGAACGATCAACTGAACGCCGTTCAGGCCAGACGCGACACGACGACATAGATCGCCGCGGCCATCAGCGCAGCCCCCGGAAGCGTGAAGACCCAGGCGTAGAGAATGCGCGTGGTCACGCCCCACCGCACGGCAGACAGCCGCTTGACCACCCCAACGCCCATCACGGAGGACGTGATCGTGTGGGTAGTGCTGACCGGCAGACCGAGGTGCGCCGTCACCAGCAACACGGTCGCGGCGCTGGTCTCCGCCGCAAATCCGTGCACCGGCTCCAGCGTCAGAATCCGCATGCCGAGCGTCCGGACGATTTTCCACCCCCCGACCGCCGTGCCCAACCCCATCGCCAGCGCACAGACCACGATGACCCAGGAAGGGACGTCGGCGGTCGGAATCTGCCCGGCCGACAGAAGCGCCAGGGTGATGATCCCCATGGCCTTTTGGGCATCGTTCGCGCCGTGGCTGAACGCCATGAAAGCGGCCGACACCAATTGCAGCCGGCTGAACAGCCTGGTGGCAAAATTCCGCGGCGTCCGGAAAAACAGTCGGCTGATCACCACCATGGCGACCAGCCCCGTCAGAAACCCGAAAAACGGGGACAAGACCATCGCCTCCATGACCGACCGCAACCCGGTCAGCTTGACCACCGACCAGCCGCCGTGCACCACCCCCGCCCCGACCAATCCGCCGATCAACGCATGGGACGAACTGGTCGGCAATCCCAGCAACAGCGTGAAGAGATTCCACACGATCGCGCCCCCCAGCGCGGACGCCACCATCACTTGCGTGACGGCGGTCGGCTCCACGATCCCGGACCCGACCATCTTGGCCACCGCCGTGGACATGAAGGCGCCGGCCACATTCAATATGCCGGCCATCAACACCGCCACGCCCGGGCTCAGCACTCGGGTGGAGACAACGGTGGCGATCGCATTGGCGCTGTCGTGCCAGCCGTTCGAGAAATCGAACAGCAGCGCCAGCACCACCACCACCAGCAGCATGCCGTTTAAATCAATCATGCGACCACGCAGAATCGTGAGGGGTGAGAAGTGAAGGGCACCTAGAGCAATGCATGCTGAGATGGATCATCATTCTTCCGTCGCCTGACGCCTTCTGTTTTGGTCAGATGTGTTTGAGCGCAATGCGTTCGAGGATATTGGCGACATCTTCGCAGCGATCCGTCCCCTCTTCGAAATTCTCGTAGATTTCCTTCCACTTGATCACCGCAATCGGGTCCTTTTCCTGCTCGAACAGGGAGGAAATCGCGTCACGGGTGATCCGGTCCGCTTCGTTTTCCAGGCTGTTCACCTCCACGCAGCATTCGTTCAGATCTGCATGGGATTGCCCCAGGCGGTCGATACCCGCCCCCACCGCCACCACCGCTTGGTGAAGAATGCCGGCCAACTTCACCGCCGTCTCGGTGGGCATGGCCACTTTGAAGACCACGAACCGGTCTGCAATCGCCTCGACTAAATCCAAGATATCGTCCATCGCGCTGGCCAGATCGTGAATGTCCTCCCGATCGATCGGCGTGATGAACGTCTGATTCAGCTTCCGCACGATGTCGTGGGTAATGCCGTCGCCGACATGCTCGATGTCCTTGATGCGGCGCGCCTGCTCGACCGGGTTCTGGAACCGCTCCATCATGTCCTTCAGCAACCGGCTGCCCTCGATCATGTTGTGCGCCGACTTGCGAAACAGATCGAAGAACGCCACTTCGCGCGGAATTAGGCTAAACATCGCGCCTCCCTCTTCAATTCATGGCCTTTCATGGCTTTGTCGGTTTCGGCGCCGTCTTGGCGGGCGCCGAAGCCGCCCATTCCCGCTTGGCCCGCACGACCGAATATTCGATCGCCTCTTTCACGTTCTGCTTAATCTTGGGCAGGATGACCTGATTGAAGATCTCGTCGTCCAAGAGCACCGCGGACGTATGCAGCAACGCCGCTTGGACGCCGTACTCGATGCCATCTTTGATTTCCCGCTTGACGATGCCCACGCACAGGACCGTGGCGACGATCAATACCGTCCCATAGACGACCGCGCGGGCGATGGCCTGGATGAACGCTTCCTTGAACAGCTGCTCGACAGATTTTTCGTTCACGGTCGCCTCCTTTTGTCCGTCCCCCAAGACCTGCCCATGCCTGGCTACCAGCGCACCAACGCAGTCGCCCAGGTGAGGCCCCCTCCGACGGTGCCCAGCAGCACCGGCGCCTGGCCGGCCACCCGTCCCTCCCGCACCGCCCGGTCCAGGGCGATGGGCAGCGACGCGGACGACGTATTGCCGGTCTGCTCGATGACCGAGTACATTTTCTCCGGCGGAATGCCCAAGCGCTTCCGCAACATAGCCAACAGGCGGCCGTTGGCTTGATGGAAGACCACTTGGCCGACCTCTTCCATCGTCACGCCGAACTCCTTGAGTATCTCGGCCGCCGCATCCGCCAGCCGCGTGACGGCCAGCCGGAAGAGCGGCCCTCCCTGCATGGCCAGCACATGCTGCCGGTCGCGCACCGTCTGCGCCGTGGGCGGCTGGCGCGACCCGCCGGCCGCCATGCGGATCAGCCCGTGGCGGGTGCCGTCCGCGTAGAGCCGAACGCCGAGCACCCCGCGCCCGCAAGGGCCGCCATCCGTTTCGCCGACCAGCAGCGCGGCGCCGGCGCCATCGCCGAACAGCATGGCGGTCGCCATGTCCTGTGCGTCCAGAAAACGGGACTTGACCTCCGCCGCGACGACCAGGCAACGGTGCGCCTGCCCGCTGCGGACCAAGCGGTCGGCCATGGACAACGCATAGAGAAACCCGGAGCAGGAGGCGGCGACATCGAACGCGGCCGCCCGGCTGGCTCCGAGCCTGTGCTGCAGCAAGCAGGCGCTCGAAGGGAAGACCATGTCCGGCGAGGTCGTGGACAGCACGATGGCATCCACCGACGACGGCGCCACCCCAGCGGCCTCGCACGCCGCCCGTGACGCGTGCTCCGCCAAGTCCGACGTGGCCTGCCCGTCGCCGGCCCAGTGCCGCAGACGGATGCCGGTGCGCCGGTAGACCGCCTCGGCATCCAGCCCGAAGGCTCGGCCCACCTCCGCATTCGTCACGATCCTGTCAGGGACATAGGAGCCTGTTCCGACAATACGGCTGCGCAACATGTTCAATACGTGGGTGGCATGTATGGACGTTCACAGGTTCGGACGGACGAGGTCTTGCCTGATGACGGTTACATCGCCGCCTCGTCCTCGTCACGCTGCGGTGAATTCTTTTGGAGGCCCGGCGATTATAGGTTGCCGGGAAGGACCCGTCAAATGCACGGCACCAGTTTGGTTGCATTTTGACACGCGATTTGCTACGGTGATCGGGATTTGGCCGGTTTCTGCAGATTTCTCTGAGCGTCTACACAACCATGACCGTTCGCACGAACACCTCGTTCATCCTCTTAGCACTGGCCCTCGCCATCGGCCTATCCGTCGGCTGCTCCAGCACGCCCAAACAGCAGGCGGCCGGCGGAAAATCTGCCAGCGGCACCGACGAGCAAATCTTTATCGGGGACACGGTCGAAAAGAACTACGACCCCAACGTCATCATGAAACGGGCCGAGGCGTTCTACGACAAAGAAGAGTATGCGGAAGCCCTGGTTGAGTATCAGCACTTCCTCGACTTACACCGGGCCCACGTGCTCGCTGCGTATGCCCAGTTCAAGATCGGCATGAGCCACTTCAGATCGTCCAAGTCCATCGACCGCGACCCGGCTCCAGTCATCAAGGCCCAAGAGTCCTTTGAGAAACTGATCAAAGAATACCCTGGCAGCAAATACCAGCCGGAAGCCGTCGAGAAAATCAAAGCGTGCCACGGACTGATCGCCCAGAGCAATTACTTCGTGGGCCAATTTTACTATCGGCGCGACTCGTTCCTGGCCGCCGCCTATCGGTTTGAATCCATCGTCAAGAAGTTTCCGGAGATGGACATAGCCCCCGATGCGCTCTACTACTTGGCCCTGTCGTATAGCGAACTGGGCGCAAACGACTGGGCGCACGACAGGCTGGTGCAACTGGCGCAGCAGTACCCGGACAACAAACACCAACGGGAAAGCAAAGTGCTCCTGGCCAAGGTGGACGCAAAACTGCCGCCCGGCGCGTTCTTGGCCTCGGCCCAGCCGGCTCCCGTTCCCTCCAGCGCCCCAGCCGCCACAGACCTGAAGTCTGCCCCGGTCGTCGCCCAAGTCCCGGCTCCGATTCCGCCGATGACCGTCACGGGATCGAGCTTGCCGCCGGTCGCCAAGGCCCTCACCGCCGTCAGTACCAAAGCCTCGGCCATTACGCCGCAAGTCACGCTCTGCCGCATCGGCTCCTGGTGCTAAGCAGACCCGCGCATCGTTCAGCCATCAGCTCTCAGCAACAGACAACCGCCGAGCATCACGGCTGATAGCCGTCTCGACTCTCCTGCGCCTTCAAGCTGATAGCTAGCCGTTGGCGGCTGACCGCTTCTTAGTGCAGCGTGAGCGTCTCGCGGAGGATTTCCCGGAAGGAGGCCTTGACCACGCCCTTGGCCTTGCTGAAGAAGGATTGGTAGCTTTCCCGGCCCTGCAGCACTTCATAATAGAGATTGATCACTTCTTGATAGCGGTGCATCAACTGGTGGCATAAACGCGGAAAGGTATAGACGATCCGCGCCACCCGCGAGGCCACGCGAAATTCGCTGTAGATTTCCCGCGTGACTTCCGTTTCGTAATCCAGCAAACTCCGCCGGCGATCGTGGAACGTCCCCAAGACGCTGGCCGCCGCGATCTGGCCCGAGCGGACTGCGTAGTAAATGCCTTCCCCGAACAGCGGGTCCACCAAATGCCCCGCATCGCCCACTAGTATCGCACGATGCCGGACGAGCCCGTCCGGCCCCGTCGCCCCCCGTGCCTGGAACAGGGGCAGGGGATGGCCGTGCGGCTTGGGCACGGCCATATGCGCCAAGCCCTTTTCATCCCGGACGAACCGGTCGAACACGCCCTTGGGACTCGCAGGCCGGCCCTTGAACTCGGCCACCCCGATGGACAGCCGTTCCTTCTTCGGAAAGATCCAGGCATAGCCTTGCGCCGTCGCCCCTAAATCGATGAGGACCTTCCCTTCCCCCGGATAGACCGGCTGTTGCCCGTTCCCCATCTCGCTCTCGAGGGACGGCATCCGGCTCAACCGGCGTTTGGATAACAGCCGCTGTGCCACGATGCTGTTCGCGCCGTCCGCGCCGATCAGCACCTTGGTCCGATACCGCCCCCGATCCGTAATGACTTCCACCCCGTCCGGCAACTGGAGAAATTCCAGTGCCTGCTCTCCCTCGTGCACCTCGGTCCCCGCGCGGCGTGCCTTGTCGAGCAGCAGATAGTCAAACCGGTCACGCATGACCATGAACGCGATGGGCGTGGGCGACTGAATCAGAAAGGGCTCTTCGCCCCGGTAGGTGAACTGGACCCCGTAGACCGTGTGCTCGACGACCGACTTGTAGTCCGCGTCCAGAATCTTGTCGATCCGCGAGGAGAGCCCGCCGCCGCACACTTTGTACCGTGGGTGCGCCTGCTTATCCAACCCGAGCACGGTCATGCCCGCGCGGCTGAGTTCGTAGGCGGCCGTCGCCCCGGCCGGGCCCATTCCGACCACCAGAACGTCGTAGCACTTTGTGTCAGGCAATGCTGTCATCGAAATGAAATTGCCAATTTTTAACTTTGAATTGTGAGTTGTCTTTTCCGGATAACTAAAAACTCAACGCATACAGCTTCAACATTTTCAGCGCCCTGTTATTGTCCAAGATACCAGCCAATCCCATACCGTTCCAGAAAACTCGTAATCAGCGTCAGCGAGTTCGCATAGATCATCACGCCCACCACGACTAAAAACGCCCCACTGACGAGGGAGACGCCCCAGAGATAGGCCCGGACTTGCTTGAAGTAGCCCAAGAACCGGTCCACCCCCAGGGCCGTCGCGAAGAGGGGCAGGCCCAGCCCCAGTGAATAGGCCGTCAGCAAGGTCACGCCGTCGGACAAGGCGTCGGTCGTGCTGGCATAGAGCAGAATCGTCCCCAGCACCGGCCCCACGCAGGGAGTCCAGCCGGCGGCAAAGGCCACCCCGATCAGAAACGACCCCAGGTAGCCGGCTGGGCGGCTCTTGAAATGGATCCGTTTCTCCGTCTGGAGGAAATTCAGGTTCAAGATGCCGAGCAGATAGAGTCCGAAGACGACGATCAGGATGCCGCCGAGTTTCCGGATATGCTCCTGGTAGGTGATCAGCGCCTGCCCGATCAGCGTGGCCGAGGCCCCGAATGCGATGAACACGCCGGAGAAGCCGGCGATGAAGAGCAGCGAGTTGACCACGATCGCGCCACGGAACCGCTGCCGCTCGGCGGCGTCCGACAATTGGTCAAGGGACAGGCCGGTGATATAGGAGATGTACCACCTGACCAGCGGCAGCACGCACTGCGCGACAACCGACAGGAGTCCGGCCGAGCAGGCCGCGAGCAGGGAGATGTGCTGACTGGACTCGACCACAGGCTCACC
>JBJTAZ010000197.1:0-3361 GCA_046091085.1 Nitrospiraceae bacterium | reverse complement strand
ACAGTGCTCACCACGGGCCCCTGCTCCCCGGCCGGGCCGCCGCCTTCCGCATACAAGGGCGTCACGTCCAAAACCAGCTCAACCTCATCCCCTTCCACCGCTTCCTTCACCAGCCGATCGCCTTTGATAATCGCTTGAATGACTGCCGCCGCCTTCAGCCCCTCGTACCCGACAAAGGCGGTGGCACTGACCCGTCCGGCCACGTCCGCAACGATCGGCTTAACCGCCGCCGCTTCAAAACCCGCGGTCTTCCTTGCCCGATCCCGCTGCTCCTCCAAGGCCCGCTGGAAGCCGGCTTCATCCAACTGCATCTGCTGTTCCTTGCAAGCCTCGGCGATGAGGTCCAGTGGGAATCCATAGGTATCGTACAACTTGAAGACCTGTTCCCCTGGCAGCAGGGACCGGCCGGCGGTCTTGGCCTTCTCCACCAGATCGTTCAAGATCGGCAATCCCTGGTCCAGGGTGGCGATAAACCGTTCTTCCTCTCCCTGCGTGGCCTGGGCGCTCGTCTCGGCCGAGCCCTTGAGTTCCGGATAGGCACGCCCCATCTGCGCGACCACCGATCCGGTCAACTCGTTGAGGAAGGGCTCCGTCGCCCCCAGCAGGCGGCCGTGCCTGGCGGCCCGGCGCAGGATGCGGCGCAGCACATAGCCTCGCCCTTCGTTGGAGGGCACCACACCGTCCGCCAGTAGAAAGGCCGTGGCCCGCAAGTGGTCCGCGATCACGCGCATGGACCGGTCGTGCACCGCCTGCTCGCCGTAGCGCCGGCCGGTTTTGGCGCCGATGGCGGCCAGCAGGGGGCGGAACAAATCGCTGTCGTAGTTGCTGTGGACGCCCTGCGCCACCGCGGCCAACCGCTCCAAGCCCATGCCCGTATCAATGCTGGGCTTGGGGAGTGGCTTGAGCGTCCCGCTAGCGTCACGATCGTATTGCATGAACACCAGATTCCAAATCTCGAGGACCCGGTCGCCCTCGCCGTTCGGCACGTCGTCCCCCGGCACGGCCGGTCCCTGGTCGTAATGGATCTCGGAGCAGGGTCCGCAGGGGCCCGTGTCCGCCATCTGCCAGCAGTTGTCCTTCTCGCCGCAACGCAGAATGCGGGCGGTCGGCATCCCGATTGCCTCCCACAGCCGATAGGCTTCTTCGTCGTCACGGAAGACCGTGACCCAGAGGCGGTCCTTCGGCAGCCCGACCACATTGGTGAGAAAGTCCCATCCGAAACGGATCGCGTCTTCCGTGAAGTAGTCTCCGAAGGAAAAATTGCCGAGCATTTCGAAGAAGGTATGGTGACGGCCCGTGTAGCCGACATTCTCCAAGTCGTTGTGCTTGCCCCCGGCCCTCATGCATTTCTGGACGGTCACGGCGCGGCGGTAGGTCCTGGCCTCTTCGCCGAGAAAGACCCGCTTGAACTGGTTCATCCCCGCATTGGTAAAGAGGATAGTGGGGTCGGCCTGCGGGATCAACGGGGAGCTGGGCACCGGCTGATGCCCGTGCGAGCCGAAATAATGAATGAACCCCTGCCGCAACTCATCTGCGGTCTGCATCTTCATGCGCCCTGGTCTCCTACGCAATGCTGAATGATGTCATCGTCGAATCCATGCCGCCGTAACAGGGCCGCCTGTTTGGCGGCGGGCTGGGAACGGCCCCGCCGGCTCAAGAGGATGTGCGCCAGCTCCTGCTCGCTACACCCTTCGTAGGCTTGCGCCAGAGCGGCCGCAACCGTCACCGGCTCGAACCCCTGCGCCGTCAATTCGGCCTCGAGCCGCGCTCGCCCCATGGGTCGCTGCGCCAGCTTTGCGGCCGCCCACCGTCCGGCATACACCGCATCGTTCACATACCCACGCCGGCAAAACCGAGCCAGCAGGGCTTCGGCCAACTCCGGCGCAGCGCCGGCTCGCTCCAAATAGGTTCGCACCTGGGCCTCGGTTCGATCATGGCGGGTCAGATACCGCAGGGCCGCCTGCTCCAACCGCTCGGCGGCTCGATCGGGAGATTCGGCAGGCCGACGCGACTTGGTCCCTCCACGCTCCACTTGCGTTTCGCGGTCGCTCCTGTCAGGAGGCGCGTCCGGCATGGGTCCGCTTGTCGTCCACCTTACCGTCGGTCACGCGGCCCTCCGGCTTCTTCTCGACCGGCTTCACCACCGGCGCCGTGGCTTCACGCAAGCGAGTCTCGATTTCCTTGGCAATGGCCGGATTCGTCTTCAAAAAGTCTCGAACCGCCTCGCGACCCTGGCCCAACCGCTCCCCTTTATAGGAATACCAGGCGCCGGACTTCTCGATGATCCGCTTCTCGGTGCCCAAGTCCACCAGTTCGCCGGTTTTCGAAATGCCCTCGGCAAACATGACATCGAACTCCGCCTGTTTGAAGGGCGGCGCCATCTTGTTCTTGACCACCTTGACCCGCACGCGGCTGCCGATGACATCCTGCCCTTCCTTGATGGATTCGATTCGCCGGATATCCAACCGGACCGAGGAGTAGAACTTGAGCGCGTTGCCGCCCGTCGTCGTCTCCGGATTGCCGAACATCACGCCCAGCTTCATGCGGATCTGGTTGATGAAAATGACCGTGGTCTGGGACTTCGAAATCGCTGCCGTCAGTTTCCGCAAGGCTTGGGACATGAGCCGGGCCTGCAAACCCATATGGGCATCGCCCATTTCCCCCTCGATCTCGGCCCTGGGCACCAGCGCCGCCACCGAGTCCACCACGATCAGGTCAATGGCGCCGCTCCGAACCAGCGTCTCGGCGATTTCCAAGGCCTGCTCTCCCGTGTCCGGCTGCGACACCAGCAACTCATCGGCATTCACGCCCAGCTTTTTGGCATAGCCCAGGTCCAGGGCATGTTCCGCATCCACGAAAGCCGCCACCCCGCCCGCCTTCTGGGCTTCGGCAATGGCATGGAGCGACAGGGTCGTCTTGCCCGAGGACTCAGGCCCGAAGATTTCGATCACGCGGCCCCTGGGAAAGCCCCCGACGCCGAGCGCCAAATCCAGGGTCAGCGAGCCGGTCGAAATGGCCGGCACATCCGCTGGAATCTCGGCCCCGCCCAGCTTCATGATGGCGCCCTTGCCATACTGCTTTTCGATCTGGGAGAGGGCCAGGTCTAATGCGCGCTTTTTCTCGTCTTTTTCGGCGGTTCGCTCTGCCATGCAGGCCTCCTGTTCAAGATCCAACAAACGACGGCCCATTATACCCAAGTCGTCAGGGGAAACCTAGCCTGGAAGGGGGGCGCTTGTCCGACTGCTAGTCCTGCTTTACCTAAGTTCTACCGGGCTGAGTGAAATATCCCAGAGTGTGGTGTAGACCGAGCAGGAGGGATTGTGCTGACTGCGGAGGAGGGGCACGGGGGGGATATGCATGG
>JBJTAZ010000196.1:0-44473 GCA_046091085.1 Nitrospiraceae bacterium | reverse complement strand
CCCCAGACGCTGCCGGGCGCCCGCCTCCTCGACCGCCCGCCCCGGGTCGCCGACCATCACGACTCCCTGCTTGCGCCCCGCCTGGTCGGCCGCGCTGTCTTCGCCCACGTTGCTGACCAGCGCGCCCTTGGCCTCCGTGAGATCGAACGACTTGGCCAGCTCCTGGTTCAGATCCTGGATGCCGACGCCCAGGTAGCCCCGCACGACCTTGCCGGTCGCCATGAGTCTCTCGTACACCGGCTTGGCCATGCTGACGGGCACGGCAAACCCGACACCCTGATAGCCGCCGGTCTGCGAAATGATGGCCGTGTTGATGCCGACCAATTCGCCGGCTTGGTTGATCAGCGCACCGCCCGAATTGCCGGGATTGATCGCCGCATCCGTCTGGATGAAATCTTCATATTGCGTGATGCCCATCCGGCCCCGTCCCAGGGCGCTGACGATGCCGAGCGTCACCGTTGAGTTGAGCCCGAACGGATTGCCGACCGCGAGCACATAGTCCCCCACTTGCAGCTTGGAAGAATCGCCCCAGGGTGCGAATGGCAGGTTGCGCCCCTCCACCTTGATCACGGCCAGGTCGCTCTTGGGGTCCGTTCCGACCACCTTGCCGTGGAACTCCCGCTTGTCCGGCAGGGTGACGGTCAGTTCGCGGGCGCCCTCGACCACGTGATTGTTGGTGACGATGTAACCGTCTTGCGACACGATCACACCGGAGCCGACGCCGCCCCTGGGTTCGCCGGGCGACGGCCCGTGCGGGCGGCCGGGCATGCCGAACCATTCGTCCAGCGGATCACGCGATTCGCGCCCGCGGGTTGGGCGCGGCGCGGTCGCCGTGATGTTCACCACCGCCGGCGTGATGGCTGTGGCGATCTGGGCGAAGCCGTTGCCGGCTGTGCCTGTGGCCGGTGCCGCCGGCGAGGTTGCCGCGAGTGGGGCGCCGGCTCCTGATGCGTGGGTGGCGGGCGTATAGTCTCCGACCCAGAATGCCAGGGCGCTGAGCAGCGCCGCTCCGGCGAGCCATCCGAGTCCGCGGTTGAATCGTCGAGGAATCTGTGCGTTCATGGCTGAGACCTCCTTGTGGCTGATGCGGTTCGAGGCGCGACGCGCTTGCCGGCCTGCCTCGTTGATGGGGAGCGTAACAGCCGAGGATGAGAAGGAGGTTAGCGCGGGATTAAAAGTTCTTAATGGAGGTGAAGGCGTTTACGGTGCGAGGGGGAGGATGACGGTAAACTGCGAACCCGAACCGACGTGGCTCTGGACCTCGATGCGGCCCTTGTGGCTCTCGGCGATCCATTTGCAGATGGCCAGCCCCAAGCCCGTGCCTTTCTTGGAGTGGGCCCTGGCCTCGTCGGTCCGGTAGAACCGGTCGAAGATGCGGGCCTGTTCTTCCGGTGGAATGCCGATGCCGGAGTCGGCCACCGTGAGCCGCGCTTCCTTCTGGCCACGGGTCAGCCGCAGCTCGACCGTCCCGCCCGGCTTCGAATAGGCCACGGCATTGTCCACCAAGTTGAGGAGCAGCTCCCGCAGCCGCAGCTCGTCTCCCAGGACGGTGACCGGCTCGATCGGCCCGGCGGCGACGGCGATCCGGCGGTCCTGCCCCAACACCGAGGCCTGCTGCCGAATGTCCTGGAGCACGGCATCCAACCGCACCGGGTCCGACTGCATCGGCACTTGCCCCAAATCGGCTCTCGACAGGAACAGCAGATCGTCCACGATGCGGCTCACTCGGTCGATTTCCTCCAGGCTGCTTTCCAGCACGAGGCGGTAGTCCTCAGCCGACCGGGGGCGGCGCAAGGCCAGCTCCGTTTCACCCCGCATCACGGTCAAAGGAGTCCGCAGCTCATGGGACGCGTCGGCGCTGAACCGGCGCACCTGCTGGAACGAGGCGTCCAGCCTAGCGATCATGTTGTTGAACGTGGCCGAGAGCCGGCCGATCTCGTCTTGGGATGTCGGGATGGCCAGGCGTTGGCTCAAGTCCCCGCCGGCGATCCGTTCGGCGGCTGCCGTGATGGCGTCCACGGGGCTCAGCGCGCGCCCGGCCAAAAACCAGCCGCCGGCCAGCGACGCCAGCAGCGCGAGCGGCGTGCCGATGAGCAGGACGGTCAGCAACCGGCGCAGGGAGCGTTCGACGTGGCCGAGAGAGGTGCCCACCTGGATGATGGTGGAGAGCTGGCCGCCGCGTCGAATCGGCACGGACAAGAGGCGGATGGGGGATTCTCCCCGGAAGCGCGCGGATTCCAGCGTCGCCTGCCCGGTCAGGGCGGCTTCCAGGGCGGTCCGGCTCAGCGGAATGTTGTGCGACCGCAAATGGGGGGAGTGGCTCGTAATGACGCCGGCCGGACTGAAGATCTGAAAAAACTTGTCCAGCACCGCCAGGTCCGGAAACTCCGAGGCCAGGTCCTCGAACGACACGAAGGGACCGGCCCCCCGCTGCTCCAGCGCGCGCGCGGCCACCGAGGCCGCCTCCTCCAGGGACTGGTCCACCTGATGTTGCAGGTCGCGGGCCAGGACCGTGTAGAGCGTCAGGGCCATGCCGATCAGGATCAGGAGCAGGGCCGAGCCGTACCAGAGCGTGAGTCGTAGTCGGAGCGTCATTCGTCCTCCCGCAGGACGTAGCCGCTTCCCCGGACGGTCTGGATCAGCGGACGCTTCTGTCCCCGGTCGATCTTGTTGCGCAGGTAGTTCATGTAAACGTCGATCACGTTGGTGAAGGTGTCGAAGTCTTGGTTCCACACGTGCTCGGCAATCATGGGGCGCGTCAGTACGCGGCCGACGTTGCGCATCAGATATTCCAGCAGGGCATATTCCTTCGTGGTCAATTCGATCTTCTGGCCTCCCCTCGTTACCTCGCGCGTCGAGGGATTGAGGACGAGGTCATCCACGTGCAGCACGCCGGCTGCTTCTCCTGAGCCCCGCCGCAGCAGGGCCCGGACTCGGGCCAGCAGTTCGTCGATCGCAAAGGGTTTGGTGAGATAATCGTCCGCGCCGGCGTCCAGCCCCTTCACTTTCTGGTCCACCTTGGAGAGCGCGGTCAACAGCAGGACCGGCGTCTTGATGCGGGAATTCCTGAGCCCCTTGAGCACCTCCAGTCCTGTCATGCCCGGCAACATGACATCCAGGACGATCAGGTCGTAGGCGCCGCTTTGCCCTAAGTCCAGGCCGGTGGCCCCATCGTTGCACAAGTCCACCGCGTAGCTTTCTTCCTCCAGGGCCTTCCGGATGAAGGAGGCGACTTTGACTTCGTCTTCAACGACCAGTATCCGCATTGTCGGCTATGTCGGTGGAAACCGCGTGATCGTGACCGGGACGTACGACAGGGCCGGGCCCTGCGGAGCCCGGCGCGCCAGCGAATGCTTCAGCCAGTCCGCATCGTTGCGTGCGGGAAAGTCCGAGCGATAATGGGCGCCGCGGCTCTCCTCGCGAGCCAGGGCGCCGGCGACGATCGTGTCCGCCACGTCCAGGAGCGACTGCAACTCCAACGCATGGATGAGGTCGCTGTTGAAGACTTTGCCGCGATCCTGGAGCGACGCCTGCGCGGCGCGGACGTGCAAGGCCTGAATCTGCCCGAGCGCCTCGGTCATGGACTCCCTTGTTCGGAAGATGCCGAGGTTCTTGCTCATGACCCGTCCCAGATCGTCCCGAACCTGCCAGGCCCGTTCCGGTCCCCTGCGGTCCATGAGGCTCGCGATCCGCCGTTCCTCGGCCCGCAACGTTTGATCCGATATCGCGCGCGGCGCAACCCCGCGCAGCGAGTCTGCGGCTTTCAGGCCGGCCCTGCGGCCGAACACGATCGTCTCCAGCAGGGAGTTCCCGCCGAGGCGGTTGGCCCCGTGCACGCTCACGCAGGCGCATTCGCCTGCCGCATAGAGGCCGGGCAACTCGGTTTCCCCCCAGGAGTCGGTCTTGACGCCGCCCATCTGATAATGGGCGCCCGGTTGGACAGGAATCGGGCTTTCCACCGGGTCTACCCCGGCGAACTCGATCGCCAGTTGCCGGATCTGGGGGAGCCGTTCGTGAATTTTTTCGCGTCCCAAGTGGCGCAGGTCCAGCAGGATGCAGCCGTCTATCCCACGGCCTTCCAGAATTTCCCGGCCGATCGCCAGCGAGACGGTCGAACGGGGGGCCAGCTCCATCTGGTCCGGCGCATAGATTTTCATGAACCGGTCGCCCAGCGTGTTCAACAAGTACCCGCCCTCGCCCCTCGCCCCTTCCGTGATCAGGATGCCCGTGCCTCTGAGCGTGGTGGGGTGGAACTGGACGAACTCCATGTCCGCGAGCGGCACCCCGGCCCGATAGGCCATCGCCATCCCGTCGCCCGTGTTGATCACCGCGTTGGTGCTGGTCAAAAACACGCGCCCGCTCCCGCCGGTGGCGAGGATTACGGCTTTGCCGCCGATGGCCTGGAGTCCGCCGCGCAGGAGGTCCCAGGCGACGACGCCCCGGCAGATGCCCTCCTCGACGATCAAGGCCGTTGCATACCATTCCTCGTAGACGAAAATCCGGCGCTTGAGCAGCTGTTCGTACATGGCATGGAGGATGGCGTGGCCGGTCCGGTCTGCGGCATAACAGGTGCGCACCGCTCCAGCGCCGCCGAAGGGGCGCTGCGCGATCCGGCCCCGCTCGTCGCGGCTGAAGATGACGCCCAGGCGCTCCAAGTCCAGCACGTCTCCAGGGGCATCCCGGCACAAGGCCTCGATAGCGTCCTGGTCCCCCAAGTACTGGCCGCCCTTGGCCGTGTCGAAGGCGTGGGCTTCCCAGGAATCCTGCTCGCCGAGCGCGGCGTTGATGCCTCCCTGCGCGGCGACCGAATGGCTGCGCACCGGATGGACTTTGGACAGGATGGCGACATCCAGATGCGGGTGTGCTTCAAGGGCGGCCAAGGCCGCCCTCATGCCGGCCAGGCCGGCGCCGACGATGACCAGATCGTGAATCTTCATGCCGTCGGGGCGACCGGCGCCGCCGGTGTGCCGGACGGCCAGTCGGTCTGAAGGTACGGTGCGGAAACGGATCGGCCGAATTGCATAGGCCTATGATGGCCCAACTCAGCCGGATTAGGCAAGGCAACGGGAGCCGGCCATCCCTTCACGGACCTCGGTGGAGTATGATATACCAAACCCCGGCACGCGCCGAAGGAGACCCCCTGATCAACCATCCTAGCCCCGGGAGCCATGAATCCACGATGAAGCGCACCGACCTGCTCGCACCGACCGATCTCTTTCTCCCCCGTCATATCGGCCCGACGGATGCGGATATTCAGGACATGCTCGCGACTCTGGGCCTCACGTCCCTGGATGCCTTGATCGACGCGACGGTGCCGGAGGACATCCGGCTGCGCAAGCCCCTGGCGCTCGGCGCGCCCATGAGCGAACATGAGGCCCTGGCCACGTTGCGCGCGCTGCATGATCGGAATCAGGTCTTCCGGTCCTTCATCGGCATGGGGTACTACGATTGCGTCACGCCGCCGGTCATTCAACGCAACATTCTGGAAAATCCCGGCTGGTACACGGCCTACACCCCCTACCAGGCCGAGATCGCCCAGGGGCGGCTGGAAGCGTTGATGAATTTTCAGACCATGGTCTCCGACCTGACCGGTCTGCCCGTTGCCGGAGCCTCCCTGCTGGATGAAGCCACCGCCGCGGCGGAGGCCATGACCATGTGCCTGCGGATCGCCCAGCACGAGGGCCGCACGGGCCGGCATCGGTTCTTCGTGGCCGAGGACTGCCATCCCCAGACGATCGCCGTGATGCAGGGGCGGGCGGTTCCGCTGGGCATCACGCTCGAGATCGGCAAGCCGGATCAAGCTGCGGCGGCTAAACCGGACTTGTTCGGTCTGCTGCTGCAATATCCTGCGACCGACGGTTCCCTGACCGACTACAGCGGACTGATCGCACAGGCGCACCAGGCTGGTGTCCTGGTCGTCATGGCGACGGACCTGCTGGCCTTGACCTTGCTGAGAACGCCGGGTGAATGGGGCGCCGACATTGCCGTCGGGTCCAGCCAGCGCTTCGGCGTGCCGATGGGTTTCGGCGGGCCCCATGCGGCCTTTTTGTCTTGCAAGCAGGAACACGTCCGCCAGATGCCGGGGCGGCTCATCGGTCTGTCGAAAGACGCAGCGGGGAAGCCGGCCTATCGCATGGCGCTGGCGACCCGCGAGCAGCACATCCGACGCGAGAAGGCCACCAGCAACATCTGCACCGCGCAAGTCCTGCTCGCAGTCATGGCCGGCATGTACGCGGTCTACCATGGGCCTGAGGGATTGCGCCGGACCGCGGAGCGGGTCCATGGCTTGACGGCCATGCTGGCGGAGGGGCTGCGCCGCTTGGGCCATCGGATCGTTCATCAGACCTTCTTCGACACGCTGAAGGTTGCGCCGGCCAGTGGGTCCGCCGAGCCGATCGTCGCCCGCGCGACGGAGCGCCGGATCAACCTGCGCCGTTTTGCCGATGGGGCTCTCGGCATTGCGTTGGACGAAGTGACGGCGGCGAATGAATTGACGGCGCTGTTGGAAAGCTTCGCCGGCGGGACGCCGCTTCCCTTTACGCTGAACGAGCTGGCCGAACAGAGCGGCCGTGGCATCCCGCCTGGCTTGGCACGGACCAGTCCGTTCCTGACGCACAACGTGTTCAACCGGTATCACTCCGAGCACGAGATGCTCCGCTACATCAATCGGCTGCAAGCCCGTGACCTCTCGATGATTCACTCGATGATCACGCTGGGCTCCTGCACGATGAAGGTCAACGCCACCGTGGAGATGATTCCGGTGACCTGGAAGGGATTCGGGCGCATGCATCCCTTCGCGCCGGCCGAACAGACGCGCGGCTACGAGACCCTGTTTCAGCAATTGGAAGCCTGGCTGGCGGAGATCACGGGGTTTGCCGCCGTGTCGCTCCAGCCCAATGCCGGGTCCCAAGGCGAGTATGCGGGGCTCATGGTCATCCGGGCCTATCACCAGGCTCGCGGCCAGAGTGGGAGGGACGTGTGCCTGATTCCGGTCTCCGCGCACGGGACAAACCCAGCCAGCGCCGCCATGGCGGGCATGAAGGTCGTGGCGGTCGCCTGCGACGATCATGGCAACGTGGACCTGGCCGACTTGGAAGCCAAGGCGGAGCAGCATCGCGATCAACTGGCGGCCTTGATGATCACCTATCCCTCCACGCACGGCGTGTTCGAAGAAGGCATTCGCAAGGTCTGCGCCATCGTCCATGCGCGCGGCGGGCAAGTCTATATGGACGGGGCCAACATGAATGCGCAGGTGGGCCTCTGCCGGCCGGGAGACATCGGCGCCGATGTCTGCCATTTGAATCTGCACAAGACCTTCTGCATCCCGCACGGAGGCGGGGGGCCGGGCATGGGACCCATCGGGGTTGCGGCGCATTTGGCGCCGTTCCTGCCTGGCCATCCGTTCCGCACGGTGGGCGGCAACCAAGCCATCAAGCCGATCTCGGCTGCCCCTTACAGCAGCGCAAGCATTCTCCCGATCTCCTGGGTCTACATTGCGCTCATGGGCGGGGATGGGCTGACGCAGGCCACCAAGGTGGCAATCCTGAACGCCAACTACATGGCGAAGCGGCTGGAGAAGGATTTCCCGGTCCTCTACACGGGCGGCCGCGGTTTCTGCGCCCACGAGTTCATTCTGGACACTCGCCAGTTCAAAGAGACGGCCGGCGTCGAGGTGAACGATATCGCCAAGCGTCTGATGGATTACGGCTTTCACGCGCCGACCATGTCGTTTCCGGTCGCGGGGACACTGATGATCGAGCCGACGGAGAGCGAATCCCGGGCCGAGCTCGATCGCTTTTGCGAGGCCCTGATCGCGATTCGGGGGGAAATCCAGGAGAGTGCGGCCGGCCGGCTCCCGCGCGACAACAATCCGCTCAAGCATGCGCCGCACACGGCCCAGGCCGTGACCGCCACGGACTGGCCTCACCCCTACAGCCGCGAGCAGGCGGCGTTCCCGGCCCTCTGGGTGAGGGAACAGAAGTTCTGGCCGGCCGTGGCGCGGATCGACAATGCCTATGGGGATCGGCATCTCATCTGCACCTGTCCGCCGATGGACAGCTATACGACCTAGGTGCACCTCATGCGACTTACTCTTTGCCTCAGTCTCTGTGTCCTCCTCGGCGGTCTGGCCGGCTGCCACTATTATGAAGAGTTCCGCATGATGAAGGGCACGGCGGACGTCCGTTCGGAAACGGCGGACCTCATCCGGGCTTACCGCGAATGCATGGAGCGATACGAGAAAGACCCGGCCAAGGCCCGCGACCTTTGCGGGGGGTACGCGCAGACCTTGCGCGAGCTGCAACCGGTCGTGCACGGTGTCGGTGGGCGAGACTATAGTCGAGAAAAGCCATAGAGAGAAGGAGGACGTGATGTCGTTCAATCGGTTGTTCGGAGTGGTGACGGCGGCACTGATGATGTGGGCCATGGGCGTAGCGGCTTTTGCCGCGGACCAGCCGATCGAGGATGGCTCGACAATCACCATCACGGCTCCCACGGACGGAGCCACGGTCGGCGAGACCTTCGACCTGAAATACGAGCTGACCAAGGGCTCGCAGGCGGCCCATGCCCATGTCTACTTGGACGGCCAGTATCAGAAGGGCTTCGGCGGCACTTTTAAAGGCGTCGCTCCTGGCAAGCACCAGATCGCCGTGACCGGAGCCACCAAGGATCATAAACCGGTGGCTGCGACCACGACGATCACCGTCGAGGTCAAATAGCGGTCTCATTCGTGATGATGAGGGACGGGGCCTCGGTACGACGAGGCCCCGCGTTCCCCTTCTTTCCTTCCCCAGCCGCCGCAGAAGTCCCAACGCCTCATATCGTGTCACCGCTTCGCGGGCGCGCCCTTGGTTTGCCAAGGCCAGGGTTGTATAGTGAGATCGTGGGAGTGCATAGAAAGGCAGGTGATGCCATGGAGCGTCTTCCCGATCCGGACCGCCGCGCGTTTCTGATCCGTACCGGACTCACGCTCGGCGCAGGCCTCCTCGCCGGCGCTGTGTCATCACTAGCCCAAGCCGCCGCTTCCTCGCCCACCCCCACCGACTGGGCGGCTGTGCGTAAACAGTTTCTTCTGTCGCACGACTTCATCCATATGACGGGTTTCCTGCTGGCGTCGCACCCGACGTCCGTGCGCGCCGCGATCGAGCGGCACCGCCGCGGCCTCGACGAGAACCCGGCCCATTACTGGCTCGACAACGAGGAGCGATTCGAAGCCGAGGTCCTGCGGGCCGCCGCCGAATATCTGGGCGCCGCTCCCACCGACATCGCCTTGACCGACAGCACAACCATGGGCCTGGGGCTCTTATATGGAGGGCTGGCCCTTCGTGAAGGGCAGGAAATCCTGACCACGACCCACGATCACTACTCGACCCAGATGTCGCTGCAACATCGGGCCGAGCGCACCGGCGCCTCGGTGCGGACGATTCCCTTGTATCGGGACCTGAAAACGGTTTCGACGCCGGAAATCGTCGAGACCCTCATGCAACACATCAAGCCGCACACGCGCTACGTGGCCGTGACCTGGGTCCATTCGAGCACAGGGCTCAAGTTGCCGATCCGCGCGATGGCCGATGCACTGGCCCGGGTCAACGCGTCGCGCGCGGAAGGCGACCGCGTGATCTTTTGCGTGGACGGGGTCCACGGATTCGGTCTGGAGAACGCGACGATGGCCGACCTGGGCTGCGACTTTTTCATCGCCGGCTGTCACAAGTGGATGCTCGGCCCTCGCGGCACGGGGCTCGTGTGGGGCCGGCCAGGGGCTTGGCCCGCCGCGCAGGCGACCATTCCGACGTTCAACATGGAGGCCTACCGAATTTGGATGAAGGACATTCCGCCGAAGGCGGTTCCACGGTCGGCTCTGATGACGCCCGGCGGATTCCACTCTTTCGAGCACCGGTGGGCGCTGAACGAAGCCTTCCGGTTCCATCTGGCCATCGGCAAGGCGCGCATCGCGGAGCGGGTGCATGCTTTGAACCGGCAGCTGAAAGAGGGGTTGGCCCGGATGGCGCATGTGACGGTCCATACGCCGATGGCGGAGGACCTCTCGGCGGGGATCGTCTGCCTCGACATCGCCGGCATGAAGCCGGAACAGGCGGTCGCGCGCCTGCGCGAGCGCCAGATCATCGCCAGCGAAACCCCATACGCCGTCAAGTATGTGCGCTTGGCGCCGAGCCTCGTGACGTCGGCGGAAGAGGTCGAGAAGACCCTGCAGGCGGTCAAGTCCCTCGCGAACTGAACCCCATGCGCAATCCGCAAACCAGGGGAGAGGCTGGACTCGATGTCGCCGCCTATGCCGCCCGGCTCGGCTATTGCGGGTCGCTGGATGTCTCGTTGGCGTGCTTGCGAGGCCTCCATGAAGCCCATGCCCTGACCGTGCCCTTCGAAAACCTCGACGTGCATCTGAGGCGGCCGATCTCCCTCGAGCCTGCGGCCCTGTTCCACAAGATCGTCCAGCAACGGCGCGGCGGCTACTGTTACGAACTCAACGGCCTCTTCGCGGTCGTGCTCGAACAGCTCGGCTTCACGGTGCACCGGCTGCTGGCGCGCGTGCTGTACGGCGCCGCTCAGGCCAGGCCGCGCAGCCACGAGGTGCTGCTCGTGGAGGTCGGGAGCGACCGATGGATCGCCGACGTCGGGTTCGGGGGCAACGGGCTGATCGCGCCCTTCCCGCTTCACGCCGGCCACGAAGAGCGGCAGTACCAGGACCACTTTCGCCTGGTCGGCCGCGAGAGCCGGCACGGGATCTCATACGGCCTTCAGTTCGAGACGTCGGACGCCTGGCACGACCTCTATGAATTTACGCTTGAACGATATGGGCCGGAAGACTATATTCTGGCGAACTATTACCATTCGCATGCGCCGGAGTCGCTCTTTGTGCGGCACGTCATCTGTACGAAACCGACGACCGAGGGACGCGTGATGCTGCTCGATCGGAAGTTCAAGATTCGGACGGGGGAGGCAACCAGTCACTCCAAGGTGGATCGCCCGGACGAATTGCGCACGCTGTTGAAGGCGCACTTCGGGATCGAGCAGGAGGACCTCGCCGCGGACGTTGCGCGAGAATGGGACCGTCTTGGCGCCTAACCTTTCTTCATCGCCGGCACCATCCAGTCTGACACAGCGTTCCTGGGAACGCCTCGCCCATGCCTTCGAGGGCGAGGTATGCGACATCGTCGCGGCGGATCGCCGCGGGGTGATCGAGTGGACCATCGAGGGCCTGCGCCGCGACTTCTCGCAATCCGTCTTGCTCGATGTGGGCTGCGGGATCGGGACGTTCATCCGGACCTACGGCCCTCGCTTCCGCTCCGTCTATGGATCCGACTTCTCGCGGAACATGCTTACGTACGCGCAGCGTCGTTGCCGCGGCATCCGCAACGTGCGCTGGCTGCAAGCCGATCTGAGCCGGATCGATCACGCCACGATGCCGACCGGAGATCTGACGGTCTGCCTGAACGTCGTGACCTCTCCGAGCAAGCGGATCAGAACCACGATGCTGCAATCCCTGTGGAAGCTGACGAATCCCAGGGGGGTCGCCTTGCTTGTGGTGCCGTCGCTGGAGTCCACGCTCTTCGTGCATCGCACGATCAAGGATGGCCGTTTGACCGGAGCGACGAAGCGGACGCTGCTCTCCAGGGGCGTCCTTATGTGCGACGGTGTGACGCAAAAGTATTTTTCGAAACCGGAAATTCTCGATTCGATGCGGCAGGCGGGATTCCGCAAATGCATCGCTCGTCGCGTGTGGATTCCCTGGTCAGAAGAAGGGCTGGAGGAGGACCATCCCCGGCTCAACGGCAAAGCCCTCCCCTGGGACTGGCTCGTCCTGGGACACAAGTAGCGGGTCCGTTCAGCGCGCAATCAGGAGCGGCGGGAGTGGATGGAGCGCCGACTCCTTGCCGGTGTCCGCCGGTTCGAAGCCTTGCAGAAAATTCACCAGTCCCTGAAGCAGCTGTTCGAAGCGGTGATGCTCGGCCGGATGGTCGCCGGCATGGGTCAGCCAGGTGGAGTTGATTTCCAGTTGGATGCAGGGTACCCCGTGACCGGAGACCCACTTGGTGATCGTCTGATGGCGCTGGGCCGAGAAGTAGTCGTGCGAGAGGTCCTGCACCCCTTCCCTGCGTAAGGCATCTTCCAGCCTGGGCAAGAGATCCCCTCGCTCCAGGAGCGAGCGGCCTTCCATCGTCCCGAAGTCCACCGCATAGGGCCGGTCTGCGTGGGATGCGTGCAAGTCGAGGACCAGCGCCGGTTGCAGCTCTTGGAGCAGGTTCGAAACGGACTCTTTGAACGCATTGCCGTCGTCGTCGTTGGGGTCGGACGGACTTTCGTACACGGTGTAGATCGCCGTGACACCGGTCAGTTTGTGCAGCATGACGGCGAGTGATCCCGTGCCCCGGTCCGCCGCTTTGCGCGATCCCTCTCGAGTGTGCGTCGTGGCATGGCCCGCCACCACCAACACCGGCGTGGCGCCTAGGTCGATCGCGAACCAGTTCTCCCCAGCCGGGGCTTTCACGTCGTAGTAGCGGGCGAAGGCGCGTTCGTGCTCGACGGCTTCCTTGACGTGGCTCTTGGCGACGAGGAGCCTGTGGACGGCCGGCGCTTGGCCGTTCGGAGGCGGACCTGATTGGCATCCGGCTAGCCCGGTCGCGACCAGACCGAGGAGCGCGGCGATGTGGAGGAATCGTGTCATAGCCATCGTACGAACGTGCGAGACCTGCCCCGGTCCTCGTCGCCGGGTCTCGGAGTTGGGCGGCTTAGCGGGTCTGTTGCCGCAGGTAGACCGACTGAAGCCCCACGATCGTTTTTCCGTCGCGGATAACGCCATCGCGAATCATGGCGAGGGCGTTCTCCAGCGGCATCTCGACGATCTCCAACACTTCGTCATGTTCCAGTTGCTGCTTGCTCAGGGATAGGTCGGTGCCCAGGTAGATGTGGATGACTTCGTCGGCAAACCCGGGGGCGGTGAAGATACTGGCCAGCAGGTCGAGCGAGCCGGCCCGATAGCCGATCTCTTCTTCCATCTCGCGTGCGGCGCAGAGCAGCGGGTCCTCGCCCGGCGCCAACTTGCCGGCCGGGATCTCGTAGATGAACCCGCCCGCCGCGTGGCGGAATTGCCGGATCAGGACCACGGTCCCGTCGTCCTTCAGCGGCACGACTGCGGCGGCGCCAGGATGGCGGATCGTTTCCAACTCGACGGTCGCGCCGTTGGGCAGGGTGACCGTATCCAGGTTCAGCGTCACCACCCGCCCCGTGTAGATATTCTTGGTCACGCAGGCGACGTCCGCTTGTAAAAGGGCAGCTTGACGACGAGGGCCGGGTGCAGACGGCCCCGGATGTCGATGTGAAGGGCCGTCCCCGGCTCGCTGAGCTTGGCCGGGACGTAACCCAAGCCGATGCCTTTCTGCAAGCGAGGCGACAGATTGCCGCTGGAGACAAGGCCGACTTCTTGCCCCCCGGCCAGGATCTTCATCCCATGGCGGGGCACGCCCTTTTCGAGCAGTTCGAACCCAACCAGTTTCTTGTCCGGCCCCTTCGCCCGTTGCGCCTGCAAGGCCTGGCTGCCGACGAACTCCCCCTTGGTGAAATCCACCGCAAAGGCCGCGCTGGCTTCCAGTGGCGTGGTCTGTTCGTCGATATCGTTCCCATACAGCAGGTAGCCGACGTCCAGGCGGAGCAAATCCCGGGAGCCCAAACCGCAGGGTTTGAGGCCGAACGCCGCCCCGGCCTTCATCAGCGCATCCCAGACCGCCTTGGCCGACGACGAAGGCAGGTAGAGTTCATAGCCGACCTCGCCCGTGTAGCCGGTTCTGGACACCATGGTCTGCGCGCCCAGCAGGCTGACCTCCAGGCACTGCCTGGGCTTCAGGGCGCCGGCTGCGGGACAGAGGCCCAGCAGGATCGCCGGCGCCTTCGGCCCTTGCAGCGCGATCTGGGCCAGTTCGTCGCTCTCGTCGCTGAGGCGCACGTCGCCTTGCGGAGCCTTGGCGCAGAACCAGGAAAAAATCTTGTCGCGGTTCGACGCGTTGATGCAGAGGAGAAACCGAGTCTCGGCCAGGCGGTAGATGAAGATATCGTCCTTGATGCCGCCGCTCGGATTGCAGACCATGGAGTATTGGGCCGCGCCGATCGCCACGGGCACAACGTTGCTCGTCGTGACGGTCTGCAGGAACGCCGCTGCCTCGCGGCCCTCCACCGTGAATCGGCCCATGTGGCTGACGTCGAAGAGTCCGGCGGCGGTGCGAACGGTCTGGTACTCGTCCACGACTCCCGAATACTGGATCGGCATCTCCCAGCCGGCGAAGTCCACCAGCTTGGCGCCGGCGGTCACATGTCTGTCGTACAAAGGCGTCCGCTTCATTGTTCCCCCTACCGTAGTCCGAGCAGTTCGACTTCAAAGGTGAGCGTGGCGTTGGGCGGAACGACGTTGCCGGCGCCGCGAGAGCCGTAGGCGAGGTCCGGCGGGATGATCAGCTTGCGCTTGCCGCCGATTTTCATCGTGCCGACCCCTTCGTCCCAGCCTTTGATGACCTGTCCGGCGCCGACGCGAAAGGCAAAGGGCTGGCCGCGATCCACGGAACTGTCGAACTTGGTGCCGTTGGCCAGCCAGCCTGTGTAATGGACCGTGGCGGTGTCGCCCAATTCGGCTTGCCGGCCCTTGCCGTCGACCAGATCGATGTATTGGAGCCCTGAGTCGGTGGTGGCCATCTGGCCGGAGGAGGATTTTTTCTCCTCCGCTGCCGCCGCTGCGTCCCAACTGACCGTTCCCAGTAGCAGGGCGGCGATCATCCAGAGTGCGCGCATGCCGATTCCCTCCATTCGATCGGGCGGGGCCCGTTTTTCATCGATCCGGCTCGGAGAACAGGGCCAGGCTGGCCGTGTACCCGTGCAGGAAATTGCTGCCGCCCACCGGGCCGATCTCGCCCTGGGCGAAGAATCCGGCCACGGGAATGTCGCCGGCCCGCTCCCGCAGTACGCTGACGTCGTGATGCGGCCGCCCGAACAGCCCCCGTCCCCTCCCGCAGCAACTGAAGAGGAGCGCCCCAATCGGCGGCTGCTCGTGTCTGGTCCGATCCAGCGCGAGCAACAGGTTCAAATCTTCGCTGGCCGATTTGGCGTCGCGCAGATGGAACTGGACGGTCTGCCCTTCCTGGACGTGATCGCCGATGGCCACGCTGCCCGAGCTGCGGTCCGCGCCGATCAGATTGCGGATCAGAAAGTCGCCACGCTCGAACCGTTCTCGGTGCTCGTCGATGACGATGCCGACGTGCAAGGCTTGGTGCGCCATGCGCCGCTCGTCGCCGGCCAGAGACTCGAACACCGCCTGTAGCCGCTCCAATGCTGGGGTCCCGCCCAGTTCATGGATCACGTTCTGCTCCGACTTGGTTACCACGAACGGGTCGCCGATTGGACGGCAACCTTGCGAGACGACGGTGCGGATGGAGACGGGGCCGGAGAGGGCCACCCCGACCAAGCCCCCGTCATGCACCGATTCGTTCAAGAGCAGGCGATTGCCGCCCTGATCTTGCCCGCCTCCGGCCAGCCCGCCGATGGCCGAGGCGCCGGGCCAGCGGTCGGCCAGCACCGAGAGCGCTTCCGTCATCGGCGTGGTAAAGGGGTCGGCCAACCGGATGAAGGTCGGCGAGACGTCCTCCTCGCCGAGGTTCTCCGGCCAGCGGTCCAGGTCCGGTTCCGTGTCGCCCTCCGGCACGAAGAAGCGCAGGGGCGTGGCCCGAACACCCGGCATGCGGGCAGCCCAGAGCGTCACGGCGGCGGACTCTTCGATCTCTTCCGTTCCGGCGATGATTCCTTCTCCCGAGCAGCCCAGCAAAACGCTGGGGGCCAACTCGGCCCGCACGGTCTCCGAGAGGGCCTCGGCCTGATTTGCGTACTGGCCGGAGAAAAAGAGAAAGGCCAGGTCTGCCGATCCGCCGAGCCCGTCTCTGACCTGACGGGCGAGGGCCTGGCCGGCGGCCTTCGCGTCCCGCTCGCGCGAGACCGACGCGGCAAATCGCAATCCGAACCCCTGAGTACCCGGTATCATCTGATTCCTGGGATGCGCTGGTGCAACAGGCTAGGTGACCAAGTCGGACCGTTCGCCCCGCTCGGCTTGGAGCTTCTTGTGGTACCGCCACATATACGAATGAAAATCGTCCAGCTGCGCCAGAAGGTAATGAAGTTCAGTCGGATCCTGGGTTTCCAGCGCGCGGAGCATCCGCGTATTCAGAAATTCGGCGAAGGCCTGGGTCTTCTCCAGGGCCGTCACCAGCTTGAGCCCGCCGCCGATTTGATAGTCAGCCATGGTTCCTCATGTGTGCCAAACAACTCGCTGTTGCGGAGCGCGCGAGTGATCGTGGCCAGGATAGCTGCGCCTTTGCGCAAAAAGCAAGCGAGGGGCTGATGCGTTGGAGCCAGCCCCTCCCCTATTGGACTGCATGCTGCAAGAGGGTCTTGAGCCGGCTGAGCGAGAGGGCCTCGACGCGGCGCCCGTCCCGTCCTTCCACCGTTACTGCCATGGTCAGCGCGTTGAGAATGGCCTCTTCCGTCGCCTCCACCGTCGCGCTGAAGACCGGGTTGAGATGCGTATCCGCCACGTGAGTCATGGCAAAGGTTTGGTCTTTCGGATAATGCGGGATGGTGTTGCCGGTGGAAAAGGCCAGGAGGAAATCGCCGCTACCATGTCTGGCCGTTGAGCCGGTTCTGGCCAAGCCCAGCGAGGCCCGTTTGGCGACCCGCCCGAGTTGCCGCGCGTCCAGCGGGGCATCCGTAGCGATCAGAATAATGATGGACCCTTCCTGGGCGGAGAGCCAGGGTTCGCGCGCGGCCACAGCGTCACGCGACACGAGTCCGTCGTTTGTTCCGCCGGGCGACCGGCTGTGTTGGGGGCCTGGCCCTTTGTCGTACAGCTTCCCGACCGGCACTCCGGCGACGACCAATTCCTCGCGCCGCCCATGGTTGGCATTGACCAGGACGCCGACCGTGTAGCCCCCTTCCTCAGCCGGCAACCTGCGGGAGGCCGTGCCGATTCCGCCTTTGAAGCCATAGGAGACCATGCCGGTGCCGGCCCCGACCGCTCCCTCCGCCACTGGTCCGCCTGTCGCGCCATCCAGCGCGGCGGCCACGTCCGCTTCGGACACGTGCCGGCCTTGGCTGTCGTTCAGCCGGCTGTCGTCACATTCCGCCACCACGGGCGTGAGCGTGTCGTCCGTAATGCCGATGTCCGGATACCGGGCGATCATCCAGCTCATGACCCCGTTGGCCACGCGCGGGACGTTGAGCGTGTTGGTGAGGGCGATGGGATATTCCAGGAATCCGGATTCGGCGACCCAGGCGAGCCCGGTCATTTCCCCAGTCCCGTTCAGCACGAACGAGGCTGCCGGCACGTTCTTGTGCCAGACATCGTTGCGGGGGATCACGACGGTCACGCCGGTGCGCACCGGCCCTTCTCCCGGCTTCAAGGTCCCCTGCCCCTTCATGAGCGTGACTTGTCCGACCGTCACTCCCGCGACATCCGTGATCGCGTTCAAGGGGCCAGGCTGGTACCGTCCGATCACGATGCCCAGGTCGCGGGCCCTCTGCCTCGGTTCGTCCGTTCCGGCGGTCGAGGCGCCGGCAGTGAGTCCCAGGGCAATGGCGGCGACCGACAGGGCGCGCAGGCATACAGCCGGCCGGCGCGACCGGTGCCGCAGGGTCTGCGCGGATTGTGACATGGTCGTTTCCCCTACTCGTTCAGTCTTTGCGCGTGACGACAAGATCCAGCCTCGTTTTGCAGACCGGACAATGTTCGAGCGCGGCCAGGTCGATGACCCAGGAGCTGTGCGGCCGGCTGGCCACCATGGTCCAGACCAGCTTGGCCGAACAATGGGGGCAGCGGATCGCCGAGGTAAACCAGACGAATGTGGCTGCGCCCAGAAAGAGCCCGCAAGCGGCGAAGGCCATGAACTGGCCTCCGCCGGACGTCAGCGAGAAGAAGGCCAGCGTCAGAAGGCCGAGCGCCCCGCTGAAACCGGACACGGTGACGTAGAGTTTCCAGGCTTGGCCTGTGGCGATGAGCCAGCTGGGCTTCTCTCGGCTCATGGCGCAGCCTCAGAGTTCATGGATGGAGTCCGGCTCGGGCACCGTCACGTCGATGCCGGGATGTTCGGCTTGAATCGCGGCGGCCAGAGAGAAGGACTGTCGCTCTTCTCCATGGACGACGAAGATCTTCCCCGGCAGGGGCGTAATCGCCCGGACGTAAGCCAGCAGGTCGTTACGATCCGCGTGGGCGGAGAGCCCGTTGAACCGAACGACTTGCGCGCGTCTGGGTGTCGGCACGCCGAAAATCGGGACCGTCTCCCAGCCTTCCACGAGCTTGCGGCCCAACGTGTGTTCCGCTTGGAATCCGACGATCGCGATGACGTTGGCCTCGTCCTGGATCGCATGTTTGAGGTGATGGACGATGCGTCCGCCTTCACACATGCCGGAAGCAGAGATGATCACGCACGGCCCTTTGATCGAGTTCAGCTTCTGGCTTTCCTGGACGGAGGAGACATAGTGAATATAACGGGCGACAAAGGGATCGCCTTCCGCCGTGAGGATCCGGTAGGTCTCCTCGTCGTAGCACTCCGGATGCCGGCGGAAGACCTCGGTGGCCCGCAAGGCCATGGGAGAGTCGATGTAAATCGGCAGCGGCTCGATCCGCCCTTCGTTCACCAGGTCTTTGAGCCACATGACGATGTCCTGCGTCCGCCCGACCGCGAAGGCCGGCACGATGATCTTGCTCCGATGAGCCACCGCGTGGGCCACCAGCGCCTGGGCCTTGGCCTTGGCGGCGTCTTTGGTCTCTTCGTGAAGCCGGTCTCCATAGGTGGATTCGATGATCAGGACATCGCAGGGCGGCGGCGGCTCCGGATCGCGCAAGATCGGCATCTGCGCCCGTCCCAAGTCTCCGGTAAAGAGGATGGTTTTGGTCGTCCCGCCGGCCGTGGCCATGAGGCGGACCGCTGCGGACCCCAGGATATGCCCTGCGTCATGGAACGAAGCTTTGAAACGCGGCCAGATCTGGACGACCTCGCCGTAGCGGGCGCCCACAAAGCGGCGCACCACGTCGCGCACGTCGTCGGAATCGTAGAATGGGCGGCGACAGGCCTTGCCTTTCCGCCGCTCTTTCTTGTTGACGTAAGTGCAGTCGCTTTCCTGAAGATGGGCCGAGTCGGCCAGCATCATTTCCGTCAAGTCTCCGGTGGCGTTGGTCCCATGGACCTTGCCGGAAAATCCGTACTTGGCCAGGGCCGGCAGGGCGCCGGAATGGTCGATATGGGCATGGGAGAGGAGGACCGTGTTCACCGATTTCGGGTCGAACCCCAAGTTCCGGTTCTGGCGATCGGCTTCCTGGCGGCGGCCCTGGAAGAGCCCGCAGTCAAGCAGGATGTTGCTGCCTCCGGCCTGGATGAGGTGCCGACTGCCGGTGACGGATCTGGCGGCTCCGTGGAAGGCAATCTTCATGGATGTGGCGGGAGAGGATTGGCCGAAGGCGGCTGACGCGGGGAGACTTGCTGGGTGTTGGCGATGATGTCCCAGGTCTCCTGGGCCGTCTCCGCATAATGGATCAGATGGAGATCCTCCGGGCTGATCAGTCCCTCTTCGACCAGCATGGGCCAGTTGATCAGTCGCTCCCAGAACGCACGGCCGACTAGGACCACGGTGATCCCGCGCACCGTCCCAGTCTGCAACAGCGTCAGCGCCTCGAAGAGTTCGTCCATGGTGCCGAAGCCGCCGGGAAAGGCGACCAGCGCCTTGGCCCGCAGGAGAAAATGCATATTGCGCAAGGCGAAGTAGCGGAACTGAAAGCAGAGAGCCGGTGTGATATAGGGATTGGGCCGTTGTTCGTGCGGGAGTGTGATGTTCAGGCCCATGGACTTGGCGCCCACGTCGGCGGCGCCTCGGTTGGCCGCCTCCATGATGCCGGGCCCCCCGCCCGTCACCACCACGAACTCGCATTGGCCGTTCAGCTGGCAGGTGGCGGAGACCACGCGGCCGAATTCCCTGGCTTCATCGTAGTATTTCGACAGGGCGAGCTGGTGGTGTGCAACGGCGACCGCGCGCCGACGATCTGCATCGTTCGGCTGTTGACGGAGCACTTCTTCCGCCTGTATCAGGCGGCGCTGCGCGTCGGCCGGCTCGCAGAGGCGCGCGCTGCCGAAGACCACTACGGTGGAACGGATGCCTTCGTCCTGCTGGATCAGCTCAGGCTTGAGCAGTTCGAGCTGCAGGCGCACCGGCCGCAGCTCATCACGGCCGAGAAAGTCCTGGTCCTTGTCGGCTCGTCGGTAGGAGGGGGATTGCAGGAGCGCTTCGAGGAGCTTCTCTTCCTTTGAGTTGGGCTTACCCATAATAAGCGGCCATTATAGCGGGGTGCTCCGGAAGGGACAACGCCGGCCCAGTTCAAAAAGGCCACAATTTATAACGATTGGCATGCACATGTTTTGCAAAGGCATACTGTCGCGCTACCCAGTTGGCATCGAAGACGATCTGAAATACGTCGGTCCCCAGGCCGCCACCGGCCATGATCATTTCCGGCGACACCGGCGATATGAATTTGAGCGGCCATCCGTAGTTGATTCGGGCGTACTTGGCGTCGAGGAAATGGTAGGAGGCGACGGCGCCATCCTTCTCGCCCAGCGGTGTCATCTCGTCGGGTGTTCCCAGTTTGGCCACGATTTGGGACAGGGTGGTCTGTCCCGGCTGGATGAAGGCCACCTCCTCCGGTTTAATGGGATCGTTGAAGGAAAGCCTACTGAAGCTGGCAAAGCCGCAGCCCGAAAGCGGGAGCCACATGATGAAGGCCACCAGAGCCATGCAAGATGGTTTTCGGGTCATGGCTACCTCAATCGTCGAAGGGCCAGAACTGAAACTCCAACCGGTCCGTCCGTTTGCCGAAGACCACTTCATCCACAATCCCGTCCTTATTGAGGAGGATGTAGAGGTCGTCGCTCTTGATGTTGACTCGGGATAAATTCAAGAGAATCAGGAAGAGTCCTTTTGCTTTGATATCGTAGCGGTAGTACTGGAAGATCTCATGCCCGTTGGCTTGCACGATGCGATCCGGTGCGCCAAGCTTCGCCACGATATCCCCTCGCGTGCTCACGCCTTTTTTGATCGTCGAGACATCGTCGGGCTTGAGTTCGTCCCCGATTGTGCCTCGGTTGAAGGAACAGCCGCTCAGGATCGCCAGGCACAGGATGACGAGGCCGGCCACTCTCCCCGGTTTGATGGCTTCTATTCCTCTCAGTCCTCTCATCGCCCCTTCCCTCCTGTCAGTTCATCCGGTTGATGATTGACTCAGCTTGGCCTGCTTGGCCAGTACAAAATCCTCTTCAAAGACTTGATAGGCCGACGGGGACAAGCCCACCCGATGATACACGGTCTGCGCCTCCCGATTGTCCTTTTCCACGTACAACCGCAGGCCGCAGACGTCCTTTCGGTTCTTGGCTTCTTGGAGCAAGTGGCGGTGCATGGCTCGGTAGATGCCCCGTCGGCGCCAGTCCGGATGGACGTAGACGCTCTGAATCCACCAGAACGTCGCGTTACGCCAGTCGCTCCATTCGAAGGTGATCATCAGCTGGCCGACGACGATCTGATGAGGCTGGTTTTTGACCTCGGCCACCAGGTAGAAGCCTCTGGCCGGTTCGTCGAAGATGGCTTGAGTGCCTTGGCGGAGCCTGACTCTGTCCAATTGCCGGCCTTCGGTTTCCTGCGCCATGGCCAGGCTGAAGTCGACGAGCCGGTCCAAATCGCCGACGTGGGCTGGACGGATCAGGAGCTGTTCGTCACGGAGTGAAGCGGTCATCGTCACTCGCTTTTGTCGGGTCACTCGAGTACCGGCTGGCTTGCCCGGCTGAGCCAGCCGGGCTTGGGCCGGTAGAGGCCGGCGGAAAACTCGAGCTTCATGGCCTCTTCAGGAGGCAAATTGATCGGCACGGCCTGGCCACTGGGGACGAAGGCCAAATATCCGGTGAAGGGATGGATCGCGGTGGGCACGAAGATCATCAGCAAGTGGGTGAGCGGGATCACTTGGATCGCTGCCGGCGCCTCGCCCATCACGAATCCCAAGGCCCAGAGCCCGTCCCGTGGAAAGGGAAACGCCACGACGGTGCTGCGGCTGAAGCGTGTGCGGAAATTGAACAGATCGGTCATGCCCTTGAGCGTCAGGTCGACGCTGCGCACGAGCGGGATGTCTTGAATCTTGGCGTCGGCCAGGCGGACCAGCCGTGCGCCGAGGAAATGGGTGGCGACCAGGCCGGTCAGGAGGATTAGGCCGAGGAAAGAGACCAACCCCAGGCCCGGCATGTCGAACTTGGCGGCGGGGCCCAGCAACGCGGCGATCAATCCGTCAATCGTCTGGAAGAGCGTGCGTAAAATCAGATAGGTGCCGGACGCCGGTACCAGAATCAGGAGGCCGGTGAGAAAATAGCGCTTGAGTTGCAACGTTCCGGGCATCGGACTGTCCCCAGGCTGAGTCTCTTCGGGCGCGTTGTTTTGTTAGTATACCAGATTCGCGGACCTTGTTGCTCCATCGCGCAGGGGAGGGAGTTTCCTGCTTGATCTTGAGGAAGGAATCCTCTACCCTACAGGTCTGTTGGGGCCACAGTTTGGTTCGGCGCTTTCTATCGCCAGTCGGTCGAGGGGGGAGCATGACGACGCAAGAAACTTCCAAAAAGGTGAACGTGGATAAGGAATTGCTGGCCATTCTCTGCTGTCCAGACACGAAGCAGGATGTGGCCTTGGCTGCCGATGGCCTCATTGCTTCGCTCAATGCCCGCATCGAGAAGAGTGAGGTCACGAACAAGGTCGGCCAGACGGTCCGGGAGAAACTGGACGGCGGGTTGCTCCGGGCCGACAAGAAGATTCTCTACCCGATCAGGGAAGATATTCCGGTGATGTTGATCGAAGAAGGCATTCCGGTCGAAGGCCTTGCCTGACGCTGCTCCGCGCCTACCTGCCTGAAGCCCGTCGGGTGTGCATTCTCAATTGCTGCGCGGAAGCCCCTCGCTCTTACGGTCTGAACAACCGTGGGCCGGACTGATCCTGCTCCGTTTTTGACCCGGTCGACGTTCCGCACTCCATGCACAGGTATTCGTACAGGTTGCCGGTCGGCAAGACCAGCAGCAGCCGCTCGCGCGTGGGAGTGGCGCACCGGCACTTGGGGCAAAACAGCAGGGAGGCTCGCAGCGACTCGTATTGCTGCGGTTCGACTTGGGCCCTGCGCGTGCGCGGAGGCGCGCCGGCCTGGGGTGCTCCAGGCCTTGGCCGTAACGGAGGCCAGGCTCCTTGTCCAGGACCTTTGGGTGTCGGTGGTCGCATAGAGGAATTCTAACGAAACAGAATGGAGGGGATCAAGCGGAGAGGCCGGCCTTGCTGCGACCTTTCCTGACCCACCAGAGGGAGCGGACCACCTGCACCGCGACATAGACGCCGAGGCTGATCAGGAGTCCGCGCAGGCCGGCATGTTGCCAGGACCACAAATCAGGCGCATGGAGGATCAGCCCCAACGCGATATGGCCCCCCAGTCCCAAGCAGATGGCGAAAATAATCCATTCACGAGCCATGGCTGCTGGTCCAAGGGTGCGGCAACGGCGGGGATGTCGCCTTGGTCGCGCCGGTTTCGAGGCTAGACGGAACTGGAACTCTTGGCTGACTCAATCTCGGTGGCCGTAATAAGGCTGGCGAGGTAATCGGAGACGAAATTCAGCGCTTCTTCCCGCCCGTCCGCCCGTCGCCCCTTCTCCCGGCGTTGCACGGAGAGTTCGTGGTCCAGGTCGGATTTCACGTCGCCGAGCACCCGTTGTAACGAGGCTGGCGTCAGGTTCTCGTCCATGTCTTCCAGTTCCTGGCAACGGTCCAGAACCCAGTTGAGGCCTTCGATTCTCCCGGCATAGTGCTCTTGGTCGGCCGAGTCCAATCGGGCCATGGTGGTCGCGAAGGTCTGTGCTTCGTAGACCAGGTTGTAAAAGCTCGTGACGGCGCGTTGTAAGGTCGAATTCATTGTGCCCCCGTGGAAGTAAAGATGACAGTAACGGTTCATTATACATGAGGCCGTGGGTCCGACAAGGGGTTTTTTTCTGGTCTCAGGTAAACAGCAGTGAGTTGAACTCGGCCATGAAGCCGTAGTAGAGCGGCGCAAAATCCTTCAGGCTTTCCGGGCTCGTTTCTTTGAGGCGTTTGAAGAAGAACACTTGGTGACGGGGGTCCAACTGCTCAAGCAGTTGGCCCAGTTGGGCCATGGTGTAACTGCCGGACGGGACGCTCAAGACGTAATGCACCAAGCGTTCGACGAATTGCTGCGCGACATAGTCGCTGGAAAGAAACCCGTCAGGAATCTTGCCCGATTGCAAGAACGTGTGAAAGGGCACGGCTTGGGCGGCAAAGGGGACCGAGGCCGGAGACGAGCTGTCCATCCATTGCTCCGCAGGGGTGTGAGGGCGACCGCAGACCGCTCCACTCTACCCAAGGCCGGCTCGTGCCGTCAAGTTTTCCCGCCTGCGGTTCTGTGTGATCCTGGGCGTTTCTGCATGCGTGGTGCACCGCGCGAGGCCACCGTATATAAATGAGAAGGGCAGGGAGCCCTTGTGGAACTCCCTGCCCTCCCCGACTGCTGACGAACCGGCGTAGGATTACAGCCAGTTCACGCGTTCGGCCGGCCGAATGTAGATCGGCTCTTCGACCTGGATACGGGCGACCTCCTTGCCCGACTTGTTGAAGCCCAGCACGGTATCGTTGTACATCTCGAACCGCTTCCCGTGGATCTGGGTTTCAAACACCTTCGGGCCCGGGATCACGTCGTACCGGAAGATGATCTGCTGGCTGGCGCGCCACAGCTGGAACACCGCCAACAGCTCCCGGCTCGGGACGAGGAACTTCTCGATCGCATTGTCCACGCCCGGCCCGAACATCTGCCTGGCGTAGCCGCGCGGCGCCCACCGCGGCGGAATGTAGTACCCGTTGGGCTCGGTGCCCCACTGCGGGTACAGCGGCAGCGCCACCTGCTCCACCCGGATGGCGAAGTACAGGGGGTGCCAGCGATCCTCGGCCCAGAGGCCGTCCTCGCCGATCCGCACCAGCGACTGCATGCGGATCTTGCCCACGCAGGCCGACATACACCGCGTCTCCATGGGCTCGCCGCCGGTCAGCGGGTCCTTGCCCTCGATGCGCGGATAGCACGCGATGCACTTCTCGCTGACGCGGGTCGTGCCGCGATACATCGGCTTCTTGAACGGGCACTGCTCGACGCACTTCTTGTACCCGCGGCACCGGTTCTGGTCGATCAGCACAATCCCGTCCTCCGGCCGCTTGTAGATGGCCTTGCGGGGACAGGCGGCCAGACAGCCCGGATAGGTGCAGTGGTTGCAGATCCGCTGGAGATAGAAGAAGAACGTCTCATGCTCCGGCAGGCTGCTGCCCTGCAACTTCCACGGTTCATCCCGCGAGAACCCGGTCTTGTCGATGCCTTCCACGATGGCGCGCATCGAGGTCGCCGTGTCCTCGTAGATGTTCACGAACCGCCACTCCTGGTCCGTGGGGATGTACCCGATCGCCGCCTGGCCGATCTTGGCGCCGGCGTCGAAAATGGTCATCCCTTCAAACACCCCGTACGGGGCATGGTGCTTGCGGCCAACCCGCACGTTCCACACCTGCCCGCCCGGGTTCACTTGCTCGATCAACTGCGTGACCTTCACGTCGTAGAACTGGGGATACCCGCCGTAGGGCTTGGTCTCCACGTTGTTCCACCACATGTACTCCTGGCCCTTGCTGAAGAGCCAGGTGGACTTGTCGGCCATGGAACAGGTCTGGCACGCCAAGCACCGGTTGATGTTGAACACGAAGGCGAACTGCCACTTCGGATGCCGCTCCTCGTAGGGATACAGCATCTTGCGTCCCAGTTGCCAGTTATAGACTTCCGGCATTGTTGTACTCCTCCAATTGCAGTCGGTTAACCGCCACGAGCGAACGAGGTTGCCCTCGGGTTACACCTTGATCTTGATGTGCTCGCCCTTGAGCCACTTGATCATGAACTCGTTCTCCTGCGCCGGGGTAAAGCCCGTGCGCACCGGCTCCCATGGGCCGCGCGCCCCGATGCCGCCGTCTTCCGCCTTGGTGATGCGGATGAGGCACTCTTTCGGGGTCGTATTGACCGCATGGTGGTCGATCGCGTAGCCGAACTTGAACTTCCACGCGATCGCATGCTTGCCGGGCAGCGAGTCCGTCTGGTGCATCGGCATCAGCCAGGACCGCGTAAACGACTGCTGGGCGCCATACCGGAAGTTCGACTGGTATCCGGTATCGACGGCAATCGCGCGCCCGTCCGGCCGCGTCTCGTGCCCCTTCACCGACTTCGCCGTCGACACGTACGGGGCGTGCTTCGCCATCGTCACGTGGTACGGATAGGCCGGGTTGTACTTGGTCCGAATCATCAACCGCGACACCTTGTAGAACGGATCCGAGGGCTTCCAGCCGCGATAGGGCCGGTCCACCGGGTTGCCGTCCACATAGACGTAGTCGCCGTCGTTGATGCCCCGGTCCTTGGCGGCCTGCGGGTTGATGTGCAACTGGTGCTCGCCCACCCCCGGCGTCCGCTTATCCATGCGGTAGGGATCGCCGAAGTTGGATTCGTAAATCTGCACCCAGTCGTTCACCGACCACTGGCTGTGCACCCGATGCCGGGTCTTCGGGGTGACGCAGTAGAACTGGTACCCCTTCTCCCACAAGGGGTTCGCATTCCGCCGAATTTCCTGCCAAGGCAACCGCAGGTTCCGCACGTGCTTGTCGTCGTGGTGCTGCGCCGTGATCGGAATCCCGTAGTCGTCCGGCCGGACGTAGGGGTTCGTGGACATGATCGCGTTGGGCAGGTAGGGCGTACACTCCGGCCCTTCGCGGTGCACCACGAAGTTCTCCCCGTATTCGATGGCTTCCGGCTCCACACGGTAGGTCTCGATGCGACCCGACCGCGTCCACTGCGGCTTGCTCTCGTTCGTTTCCTCCCAGAGCGGATGCCGCGGATAGGTCCGGGTCATCATCATCCAGCCCTTCTCCGACTTCAGCATCGTGTCCGCGCTGTAGCCGTACGTCGTGGCGCTGGCATCCAGCACCCGCTGCACGTAGACGTCCACGCGGTTGTCGTACACGAATTTGAAGTAGTCCTTCATCCGCTGATCCCCGGTCATCTCCGACAGCTTGGCCGCCACGCCCGCGAAGGTGTCCGCGTCGTTGCGGGTGTCGTAGAGCGGCCGGATGCCGCCCTTCCAGATCTGGATCCAGGGATTGGACACGGTGATCGTCATCTCCGGATAGGTGAACTCCATCCAGGAGTTACAGGCAAAGGCGATGTCGGCGTGGTTCACGTCCGACGTCATCTCGATGTCCTGCGTGACGATGCACTCGATGTTCGGGTCCACGTTCTTGACCATGTCATAGTGGTGCTTCGCGTTGTTCAGCACGTTGACGTTGGTCACCCACCGCAGCTTGCTCGCCGTTGGCATGTGGGTTTTGCCCGTGAACACCTTGCGTCCGTACTTCGGCGTGTTGACGATGAGGGCCGTGTCGCCGTGGTTCCAGTAGCCGACTTCCTCGCCGTAGTAGTAGGACTTGACCTTGACTTCCTTGCCGTGCGCGTTGGGGTCCGTCGTGATGTTGAACGGATCCTCGCCCGTGTGCACGCCCAACCCGCCGCCGGACCAGGGGGTGGCGTTCCAGCCGCCCGCCTTGTAGTTGCCCGACCAGGTGTGGCAGCCCGTGCCGAACTTCCCGATGTTGCCCGTGATGGTCATCACGAGCGCGGCCCCGCGGCCCATCGTGGTCATGTGGAAGTAGTGGCATACGCCTTCGCCGTTGTGGATGGCGGCCGGCTTGATCGTGCCGCAGTCCCGGGCCCAGCGAACAATGAGGTCCTTCGGCGCGCGGTTGATCTGATGCACCGTGTCCAGGTCGTAGTCCTGTAAGTGGACTTGGTACATCTGATAGATCGGCATCACGTCCGCTTCACGGCCGTTCAGCAGCTTGACCCGGTAGGTGCCGGTCAAGGCCGCATCGATGCCGCTCTGCTGGTAGTGCCAGCCCACCGCTTCCCGGTCCAGGTGCACGGCCTGGCCCTTGGCCAAGTCCCACACCATGAAGCCGCCCAGCCGCTCGATCTGCTCCGGCTTCAACGACTGGATCCGACCCGAGTACCGCTTGGAGTAGTCCGGGAACGCGAAGTCCTTGATCACTTCCCGCGGATCTAGGTACTGGAGGGTGTCGGTGCGGACCAACAAGGGCATGTCCGTGTAACCCTTGATGTAGTCCACGTCGTGCATGTTCTCATCAAAGATGATCTTGCAGGTACCTAGGAACAGGGCCCCGTCGGTTTCCGGCCGGACTGGAATCCAGTAGTCCGCACGCGTGGCCGTCGGGATGTACTCCGGTGTGATCACCACGATCCGGGCGCCGCGCTCGATGCTCTCGAGCTTCCAGTGGGCTTCCGACATCTTGTTCTCGGTGAAGTTCTTGCCCCAACTGGTGTTCAGCTTGGAGAAGCGCATGTCCGAGAGGTCCACGTCGCAGTTTTGGGTCCCGTTCCACCAGGGCTGGGACGGATCCTGGTCGCCGTGCCAGGTGTAGTTCGACCAATAGCGGCCGCCCTGCGCCTGATTCGGGCCCACCTTGCGGATCCAGCTGTCCAGCAGTGTGTCGATGCCGCCGTTCATCCGGGTGTTCATCATCTTGCCGATGATGCCCAGGACCGGCATGCCCGCGCGATGCTTGAAGCAGCGGGTGCCCGCGCCCTTCATCATCTCGATCATTTCCGGCGCATAGCCCTGCTCGCGCAGCCGCCGCGCCCCCGCCTCGCCGCTATACCGGGTCGCGATGATGATCATCGCCTTGGCGAGGTAGGTGAATCCGGTATCCCAGGACACGCGGAGCATGTCGTCCAATAACCGGCTGTCGAACTTATACTTGCGCTTGACTTCGGGCGTCAGCTCCGGGGAGCCGTCGTCCATCCACTGCTTCCAGCCGCGCCGCATCAGGGGGCCCTTCAACCGATAGGGGCCGTACACCCGGCGGTGGAATGTGTACCCCTTCAAGCACATGCGCGGGTTGTGCGCGAACGTCCCGCGGTTGCCGTAGAGGTCTTCATACGTCTGGTGATCGTAGTTCTGCTCCACGCGCATGACGACGCCGTTGCGCACGAATGCGCGAACCCGGCAGCCGTGCGTGTCGTTGGGGGAGCAGCACCAGGTGAACGAGGAATCGTACCGATACTGGTCATGGTAGACCCGCTCCCAGGACCGGTCCGGGTACTCACCGAGGGGGTTGCCCACCTCGATGACCGGCTGCAAGGCCGTCAGGGCGAGGGCCTTATCGGCCACCGCCACTGCCGCGACCGTGCCGGCCGAGACCTTCAAAAACTGTCTGCGTGATAAAAACATTGAGAACACCTCCTAAGTTGAATGCTGGTTGCCCAGCACAAAAGACCGAACTACCGAACCACTGCTTCCGATCACCCCCTTCCTCGTTTGGATTTGCGCCATCGACCGGGCTAAGGTGGCGAGTGCCACTTCAGCATCGCTGGAATAAATGGCCGAATGACGCATTGATGATGACCACATGGGCTATAGGAGAAAGCAATATTAGAACCAAAACCACAAACGAATCAGCCAAGAAATAAAATATAAGTCACTGATTTATATATAATAAAATTTCAATTATCCGCCAGGTATCGTGGTCAATAAACGTTTTTGAGTAGTAGTTGTATCGCTAGAAAAAATTCAAGATAGGTAATTGTAAATTATTGCAGAGTATTCAATATCTTATGCCATTAATTTTACAATGATACTATTTGGTAACGATGGGGGATTTTGTTACGCTGATTATGGAGGTATAGGAGGCAGCGGAATCCTTAGAGGGAGGGGCAGTTTGACATGGCAAAACGATTGGTTCTGTTGAATGAAGTCAGGAAGGGTCGAACGGGGCCAGCTTGACAGTAAGGCAGGCGGTGAGTAGAATCAGACCCCTTCTGCAGGTTTCGAGAGCGGGAATAGCTCAGTGGTAGAGCATCGCCTTGCCAAGGCGAGGGTCGCGGGTTCAAATCCCGTTTCCCGCTCCATACTTCTCAACTAGTTGCAAATTCCCTCCCCAAGCGCTCCTGCCGATAGTGCTAAGTTTGTATACTGCCCCACGTATTTGGGGACGGGTCGTTGTGGGTCTTGTCCAGAGCTTAAGTGGAGCCCGACAGTTAACACGATTTTAACACGCCCTCAATCTTCGTGACATCACCCCTGCCTAGTATTGCCTCCGCTCGCCGGGCAGGAATCCGGTGACCAGGCGTGCGGGAATGCCCAGCTGCCGCACCAACATCACCATCAGAGGGCCCCGGGGGCGTCAATTTTCACACCGAATTTCCGCGCCGTCAGCTCGCAGGATGTTCCGGCACGAGCAGCAGCATCCAGGGCGGCACTTCGTCCTTCATATCCTTGAACAGCCTGGCCGTGCGGCCGGCCGGCTGCCCGTCGAAGGTTGCGCCTCGGCGAATCTCCACATAACGGAAACGGTAGGGACTGGCCTGTCTGCCGGGCTGATGGCCCCTAGGAGGGAACGACCGCCGCAGACTCGTCAGGTCGGATAAGATCAGAGATTGGCCGACCGGTAGGGCCGCTAGGTGCTCATAGAGTGAGCCAAATATTTTCGGGCGGTTGGCAGGCGTGAAGATCAGGTCTGCCGGCCGGTACCGCTCCTCCTCCGGGAGCTGTGCGAGGAGCTCCCAAAAGACTTCATCATCCACCGCTGCCAGGATGCAGAGCCGGCCCTTGCCGGCCATGAGTTCCAGCAGGGCCAGCGGCCCCTTGATGTCGAACTTCCAGGGCGGGAACAGCAGGGACTTACCACCGTGGAGGACTTCGAGCGCCTCTTCGCCGTCCACGCGGATGCGGCGAAAATCGCCCTTGGCCGCCCGCAAGTGTTGTGCGATGACGGCCGGAGCGAGCCGGGTCGGTTCGAACGCGACCGTGGGCGTCGGTGGGGCATGGCATGTGACGAGGGTATAGCGGGGCAGGAGCTTCTTGATCCGGTCGAGCTCGAAACAGTCCTGGTTGCCCCAGTAACGAAAGTCGAGGCCGGACGTTGTGTCGCGCAGTCGAGCCAGCCGTTCCGGATCGGCCTGTAGCGGACCGGCCAGGCTCGACCTCGGATCAATCCGGTCCACGCCGTGCAGCACCAGCGATTGGTCCTGCGACCGAAGCGGCGGAAGATAATGGGTAACGACTTCCTCGGCGAAGGTCAGATCGCCGGCGCCCACATCGAGCAGCGAGGGCGATCCCGCCTGGAGCAACAAGTCGAAGGGGTTGCGATGGGCGCGGACAAAAGCCTCGACCTCCTCTGGCGTCATAGCATCGGCCGGCGGGATATCCGAGGGACTGCCGGTCACGTTGAACAGGACGCAAAGGGCGCGCACCGCTTTTGTGGCTGGCAGCCCGGTCAGACGCTTTAGCGACCCGGTGGACAGTTCTTGCATGCATTCGACCGACCCGCTGCGCAATGCGGCCATGAGCGCGTCGCGCAGCAAGGGAGGGAAGGACGATGCCCGGATAGCCGTGATCAGCCGGGACAGGGTGGCTGGCAACCGGGCTTGCCCTACCATGCGACTGGAGGATTCCCAAGCCTCCGGCCGTTCGGCGCGGGCGCGGGCGAGCTGCGCTTTGAATTGGGTCACAAGCGACGGGTCGAGATTCGAGTCAGCTATCATGAGGCGGGGCCGCTCTATTCGTGAATCGTGAGGGAAGTCGGCGGGCAGCATAGTCTTGCGCCTCCAGCCAGTCAAGGCCGTGGCTTGCCGTCGGCGTGGTGCTGTGGTAAGCAGCTGGGTATGCGTTGGATGATTCTCGCGGCGCCGGTTTTCGCACTCGCGCTCGCCAGCCCAATGGCTGTCTCCGCAGACGGTCCCGTCGCGCATGACAGCGCGCCTCCGACCTTTCAGGAATGGCAGGTCTGGGAGGTCAGAACCGGCCGTGTCATTTCCGTGGATGAGCTGGTCGCAGCCCTGAGCCAACTCGACGTCGTGTATCTTGGCGAAGAGCACCATAACCACTGGCATGTCGAGGCGGCGCTCAGGGTTCTCCGCAAGCTGTCGTCTCAGGGGCTGCGTCCAGCCCTTGCGCTGGAAATGTTCGGGTGGGATGGGCAGGCGGGGCTGGACCGGTATCTGGCCGATAAGGCCTGGGGGCGGGATTTCTTTCTGAAGGAGGCGCGCTGGGAACAGAACTGGGGCGGGGCGTTTGAGGACTATGAGCCGCTGGTCGCCTGGGCTCGCCAGCAAGACATCCAGGTCTTGGCGCTGAATCCGCCCAAATCACTCGTGCGGTTGGTGGCCAAACAAGGCTTGGCGCAAGCCATGACCGACTCGGAGATGGAACGGTGGGGAATGAAGGGCGAAGCCCTCGCGGACGAGCCGGCTTACCACGACATGATTGTGAAACCGCTCAGGCAATGTCACGGCGGCCTTTCCGACGACGCCTATCGACGGATGTATGAGGCCTCCATGTTCCGCGACGAAGGGATGGCCAAGACCATTGCGGAGGCCTTGCAGCGGAGGGCGGCCGGCGTTGGTTTTGAGGTGGGGCGTGCCACTGGCCCGATCGTCAGCTACACAGGCGGGGGACACGTGCAATATCGCTTGCCGGTGCCGAATCGGGTCGTCCGTCGGCGCGGGGGTGCCGTCGGGCAAGCGACGATTTATCTGACCTCGTTTGAGTCGGGCCGGGCGGACGAATTGCGAGGCCTCATGCGTGACGGCGTCGCCGATTATCTCTGGCTCACACCCCTCGGTGCTCAGGGCGCGCCCAAGCGTTGCCGGTAATTTTGCCGTTTCCTTCTCTTTCCACTATCGAGTACAATGCGCGCATTTGTTGGGCGTGGGACGCGAGGTTATGGGCCTGAGGCAGATTCGATCCTTCTTTGGCTGTTCCCCCGCGCCTCGCACATCGATCCAGACTTTGGAGGGTATATGGCCGACGAACCAGTTATCGCGCAACGAACGCCCTACGTCATAGAAGTGGGCCCCGGCAAGGTCTATTGGTGCCGGTGCGGTCGCTCGAAGAACCAGCCCTTTTGCGACGGTTCGCATGCCGGCACTTCGTTCACGCCGATGGAAGTGGAATTCACCGAAAAGAAGCGCGTGGCTTTCTGCGGTTGCAAGCATACGAAGAAGCCGCCGTTCTGCGACGGCACCCACTCCCGCCTCTAAAATGTGAGTTGTGAATTGTGAGGGTTGAGTTCGGGAACGGCACACTCACAACTCAACATTCAACATTTCCGTGACAACACGATGGCACTCCTGCCGGAGAGCGAGCGCCGCATTCGAGGAAACCACGCGCATGCGGGGGCCGCTCGCCGCTTGGCCAAGGCCGATCCGGTCCTCCGGCGCATCATCGCGTCGGTCGGCCCCTGCACCCTGACGCGCCATCCCCGGCACTTCGTCACGCTCTGCGATTCCATCGTGTCCCAACAACTGTCGTCGCGCGTCGCCGAAGTCATCTTCGAGCGCTTCGAGGCCCTGTACCCGAAGGGCCGTCCCACGCCGCAGTTGGTGGCCGCCACGCCCATCCCCCGTCTCCGTACGGCCGGACTTTCCGGGCAGAAAGCGCGCTATCTCAAAGAACTGGCCAGGGGATTCGTCAGCGGCAGGATTCAACCGCACCGTTTCCCGCGACAATCCAATGAGGCGATTATCGAGACGCTGACGTCCGTGCATGGCATCGGCCGCTGGACCGCGGAAATGTTTCTGATGTTTTCGTTGAACCGGCTGGACGTACTGCCCGTGGACGATCTGGGCATCAAGAAGGCGATCCGGCGCTGGTATGGATTCAAGACGTTGCCGGCGGCGAGGACTATGAGGCGAATCGGCCGGCCCTGGCATCCCTACGAAACGATCGCTTCCTGGTATCTCTGGCGGAGCCTCCGCCTGGATTGACCGAACGGGTCACGAATCTGCAGAGGCGGGTTTGGCGGTCAGGCGCATCACCAAGACATAGAGGACGCAGAGTAATAGGGCAAATCCGCCGACCAGTCGGGATTTTTCCTGGAGCACGCCGACCAGTTGCGAGGGGTTTTGCACCAAATTCGGCTGGCTACCCAGCAGGTCGCCGCCGAACCAGGCGAGGACCCAGCACCAGAGCCCCGCTCCGACGATCGTCATCGCGCTGTAGAGGCCGAACGGCATGCGCACCAGGCCGGCCGGAATGCCGATCAGGTGCCGGACGACCGGCACGAGGCGGGCAAAGAAGATTCCGCCCGCTTCATAGCGCGCAAGCCAACGTTCCGCCCGAAGCAGCTTGTCCTCCGGGCAGAACAGATACTTCCCGTAAAGGACCAGCAACGGTCGTCCCAGCCAGCGTGCCGCCCAATAGGTGGCGGCGGCGCCGAGGTAACTGCCCAGCGTACCGGCCAACACGACACCGGCGAAACTATAACGGCCTTGCGTGGCCCAGTAGGCGGCCGGCGGAATGACTACCTCGCTGGGAATGGGGAAAATCGAGCTTTCCAGGGCCATGAGCAGCACGATGCCCGGATAGCCCCAATCGTGAACCCATTGAAACCAGATGGCGATCCATTGAGACATCAAGTGGGTCCTCTCAGCCCGGCGGAGCGGCGATTGTACGCAGGGAATGGGGAGATTTCCACAAGAATTCCACTTGGTTCTGCCCAGGTCTTGCGCTCGCTCCCGTCCAAGCTCAAATCCATAAAGTTTCTTGGAAATCGGACGATAATAGAGCTGAAGGATTTCGTGTCTTGGCCTCAAACCAGATGCAAGCGGGAGGTCCTCGTTGCGTGAAGGGTGGCCAGTGTCAAGGGGGGGAAGACTATGGCTACATGTAAAGTCGATGTGGAACGGCGTGATCACTTCAGGGTCAATCTGGCCTTGCCGGTGGCGTATTGGCGAGAGACCGACCATATCCAGACCAAGCTCCGTCCGATGCCTGTGAATATTTCGGGAAGCGGGATGCGGTTGGTCGCGGATCGTCCTATGGCGGTCGGTGAAACGGTGTCGCTCAGGATCGGGTTGCCCGACCGGGTTGTTCCCGCGCGGGCGAAAGTGGTGCGCATCGAGGAACGGTCAGCTTCGGACTCCTCAATCAGCATGCAGTTCACGGCCATCGGGAACCAGGATCAAGAACGGCTGGTCGATTACATTTTTGCCGCGTAACCGGTCGGGTTTTCCTGGGTGACGACCGTCTTGGTATATCCCTCTTGCGTCCTGCGGGGGCAATTCTGTACTATTTGCCCCGTTTGTTCCTCCCACTTGGCGGGAGGGCGTGGTCAACAGGAGGGATTCCCATGAGCAGCAAATTGGCAGGGGTTCTGAGCGCGTGCGGGTCGGTGCTGGTGACTGCGTCCCTGGCGGTGGCCAATGCGCCGTCCGGCGACCATCCGCCAGATTATAGCGGCATCACGGGCCTGTATTATACGATTATCGGCATCATTCTCGCCTACGGTGTCTACGACACGTTCTTGAAGAAGTCCTGATTCGTTCAGGTCCCGTTCGATCTCCGCACAGTTGGCGCATGGTTGGGCTCTAGTCCGGCCATGCGCTGCTCTGCGCCAAGCCCGTCATCTCTGCGCGACGACCGACCGGGAGGCGGTTTCTCCAACAGCGGCTCCAAGACCGGCATCAGATGATCTACCACCAGACGATACCCTTCTCCCGTCGGGTGAATACCGTCCGCCTGGTTGAGCGAGGGCTGGGCCGCCACCCCTTCCAGGAAAAACGGCAGGTAGGCTGCGTGGTACTGTTTCGCCAACTCTCCATATAACGTCGTAAACCGTCCTGCATAGTCGGCCCCATAGTTGGGCGGGAGTTTCATCCCCGCCAATACTGCGGTCACGCCGGCGTCATGGAGCTTCTGGAGCATCTGCTCGAGGTTGGCTCGAGTCTCCTTGAGATCCAGTCCGCGCAATCCGTCGTTCGCGCCGAGTGCAACGATCACGATATGGGGCCGGCTTTTCAGCACCCAGTCGATCCGCCGCACCCCGCCCGCGGTCGTATCCCCGCTGACGCCGGCGTTGATCACCTGGTATCGGTATCCGGCCCGGTCGAGCGCCCGCTGGAGTTGGGCCGGATAGGACGCGTCTGGCGAGACGCCGAATCCAGCCGTCAGGCTGTCACCGAGCGCTACGATCTTGGGACGCTCGGCTCGTGGTTCGGCGCGGCTGCGCCCCGGCTGGCTGGTGACATCGGTGCCCAACCGTTGGCCGATGCCGTCGCTGGGCTGGCTCGTCGCGCTGGGCTCCGACGGACGCTCGCAGCCGAGGAGCAAGGTGCAAGCCATGCCCAGGACCAAGGCCTTGCAAGCAGGATGGAGCGAGAAGCCGCCCGTTTGGAAGAAGAGCGTTGTGAACATGCGCATAAAGTATAATAATGCCTTTACGTCTCCCTTGCACCATCGAATCGAGGACCGGGCATGATCGCCATCCAGCATCTCTTCATGTGTCTCAATGCCGGTGGACATCTCGTCACCATTCTCAACAACGTTTCGCTGGAGATTCCGGACAAACAGATGGTCGCCATCGTCGGCCCCTCCGGCAGCGGCAAGTCCACGTTGCTCGGACTGATGGCCGGCTTGGACAAGCCGACCTCCGGCTCGATTTTGTTGGACGGCATTGAGAGCACGGCCCTGGCAGAAAGCGAGATGGCTCGGTATCGGCGGCAGAAGATCGGCTACATTTTCCAATCCTTTCATTTGAGTCCCACCCTCACGGCGCTGGAGAACGTGGCGGTGCCGCTGGAGCTGTCCGGCGATCCGAATACCGGCGCCCGAGCGGCCGAGCTGTTGGCCGCCGTGGGGTTGCGAGAACGGCAGGACCATTACCCGGTGCAGCTCTCTGGCGGGGAACAGCAGCGGGTGGCGGTGGCCCGCGCCTTCGCTTGCCGTCCTCCGCTCCTGCTCGCCGATGAACCGACCGGTAACTTGGATACGGCCACGGGCCGGCAGGTCGTCGACTTGCTGCTGGCGCTCAACCGCGACCAGGGCAGTACGCTCATCCTCGTCACCCACGACCAGACCCTCGCCTCCCACGCCGAACGGATCATTACCCTCCGCGACGGGCGCATCGAATCGGACCGCCTCAAAGATGCCTTCCTCCAGTCTTCCGGAGCGCAAGGGTGAACTCGTTTCCCCTGCGCATGGCCTGGCGGGAGACGCGGGCGGCCTGGCGCCACTTCCTTTACTTCTTTGCCTGCATCGCTGTTGGGGTTGCTGCGCTAGTTGGGGTGGCCCTGTTCGGCGTCAACGTCGAGCGGGCCGTGTCCAAGGAGGCCCGTGCCCTGATGGCGGGCGATCTCGAAGTGCGGGTCTCGCGCCAAATGAGTCCGGCCGGCGAGGACTTGCTGCGTTCGCTAAGCACGCGTGGCATCGAGACGACGCATGTGAGCGAACTGGTAGGCATGGCCTCTGTGCCCCAGACCACGGCCCCCTTGGCTCCCGGGCTGCGCCCGGTTGCGCAAGCGTCGCAGATAGTCGAGCTGAAAGCCGTCGAGGCTGGCTATCCCTTCTATGGCCGGCTCAAGGTGGAGCCTGATCTGCCGCTTCAGACGCTCTTGCACCCGCCGACTGCCGTCTGTCCCGCCGCCATGCCTCTCGCTCCACCGATCCAACAAGCGGTGCCTGCGAAGAAGGGACGGTCCAAGAAGAAGATAGTGGAGGCAACCCAGCCCGCCCCGCCGGCCCCCTGCTATGGCATGGTCGTCCAGGACAGCCTGTTGATTCGCATGGGGCTGAAAGTGGGGGATCAGCTCAGGATCGGGGAGGGCACGTTTACGATCACCGGGCTCGTGCGCAAAGAACCGGATCGGACGGCCGGCGCGTTCAGTCTGGGGCCTCGTGTGTTCATCTCGCGGGAGGGATTAGCGGCGACCGACCTCATCAAGCCGGGCAGCCGCGTCCGCGAACGGTACCTCCTGCGCCTGCCCGCTTCTGTGCCGGCTGCGCCGCTGCTGTATGAGCTGCGTGGACGGTTGGCCTCGGAATCGGCCCGCGTCATTCCGTTTCAAGATGCGCAACCGCAGCTCCGCGGGTTCCTCGATCAGTTGACCCGGTACCTGGGGTTGGTCGGCTTGACCGCGCTCTTCGTGGGGGGCATCGGCGTCGCCAGCACGATGCAGGCCTTCTTGCGCGAGAAGCTTCATACCATTGCGATCCTCAAGACGGTCGGGGCCGAGTCGGGGACGATTCTGCGCACCTATCTGATGCAGGCGGTCCTGCTCAGCCTGGTCGGCAGCCTGGCCGGTTTGGCCATGGGCGTCGCGGCCCAAAGCGCTCTGCCGGCCATCTTGTCCAATTTCCTGCCTCTCGACGAAATGGACGTGCCGGCCAGCCTCTCGCGAGCCTCGGCCCTGCCCCTGCTCAAAGGCCTGGCCATGGGCCTGTTGACGACGCTGCTCTTCGCCCTCTGGCCGTTGTTGGGCATCCGCGACATCCGTCCGGCTTCGATTTTTCGGCGCGACGTGACGCAACCGGCCGAGGCGCCTCTTCCCGGTCAGGCGGGCCACAGCTTGTTGAACCTGCTGCAGCCTTCTGTCTGGCGGCAGGGGCTGCGGTGCCTGGACCCTCTGCGCGTGGCGATGGCCGCGGCGATGCTCCTCTGTCTCGCAGGGCTTTCCATTTGGCAGGCCGGCAATCTCAAGGTGGGCATGATTTTCATCGGCGCTTTGGCGGCCGCCGTCTGTCTGCTGAGGCTCGCGGCATTCGTCCTGGTGCGGAGCCTCCGATCTGTGTCCAAGGTTCGGTCGCTGACGCTGCGGTATGCAGTCGGCAATCTGTACCGGCCCGGCAATCAAGCGGCAGGGGTCATGGTCTCTATCGGAATAGGCGTCATGGTCATCGTCACCGTCTCGTTGCTGGAGCGGGCCCTGGTGGACCAGTTGGGCGAGCAGCGGCCCAAGGAGTCTCCCTCCTTCTTTTTTATCGACATCCAGCCGGACCAGAAGGCGTCGTTCCTGGCCCTGTTGCAGGAGCGGATGCCGAACGCGCCGGTCGAGGCCACGCCGCTGGTCCGCTCACGGCTCTATGCGGTGAACGGGCAACGGGTGGAAACGGAAGAGGCGATGGAGCAACGGCTGCCGGCGGACTCGGACGAGGCTAGGCGCGAGAAGGAACGGCAGGCGCGGAAGACCTGGTACTTCACGCGGGAATATGTGCTTACGCATGGAGAGGGATTGCCGCAAGACAACCGGGTGAGCAAAGGACCCTGGTGGCAGCCGGGTGAACGTCCGGTCAAGCCGCTGGTCTCGATGGAAGAGGATGCGGCCAAGCATCTGGGCTTGGATCTGGGCAACACGGTGACCCTCGACATCCAGGGCGCGACATTAGAAGCGACGGTGAGCAGCATCCGGCGGGTCGAGTGGGGGAACTTCTCGACGAACTTCTACATGATTCTCTCCCCCGGAGCGCTGGACGGGGCGCCGATGACCTACGTGTCCACGATCATGGTGCCGCCGCAGGAAGAAATCTCGCTCCAACAGGCGGTCGTCGCGGTGTTTCCAAACGTGACCGCGATCAACATCGGGGACGTGCTGGAAAGCCTGGCGCGCATTCTCGAACGGCTGGCGGTGGCGATGCGGGCCGTGGCCCTGTTCTGCGTGCTGACCGGAGGGATTGTGATGGGCGCTGCGCTGGCGGCAACCCGCTATCGGCGGCTCTACGAGTCGGTGATCCTGAAGGCCTTGGGCGCGACCCGTGGGCTCATCGCCCAGGCCTTTGCGATCGAGTACGTTCTGCTCGGCACCGTTGCCGGGGTCATCGGCCTGCTCCACTCCATCGGACTCTCCTGGGCCTTGCTCTATTTTATCTTCGACCTGCCCTGGCACCTTCAGCCGGATATTTTATTGGCTGGCTTTATCCTGACCCTCCTGCTCACACTCGCCGTTGGCTTCTTGAGCACGTTTCGGCTCTTGGGCCAGCGGCCGCTTACGGTCTTGCGGCACGAATAGTAGAGGAGCAATCAGTCGTCAGCATTCAGTACTCAGCTCAAAGCTGAAGGTTGCGGCTAAAAGCCACAGCTTAGTGGGAGAGATAGAGGCTGAGAGACTTGCTTTCTCGCGCCTTGAACGTCACGGCAATCCGGAGCTGTTCGAGGTACTGTTCCAGTGTCTTGCCGCCCAGGTCGATCTTCCGGTCGGCGATGAAGCGATGGACGTCCTGCTCCAGTTCCGGTGTGGTGAGCCCCACGATCCCTTCCAGCATCCGGCGCAGGCCTTGTTTGGGGAACCGCTTGTCCATCGCCTCCCAATTCGCCTTCACGAAGCGCCAGGCCGATTCGCGGCCATAGACACTCATCAAGACCAGCCGAACGATGAAGGGTCCGTCCTGCGTGCGAATCTCGCCGCTGATCGCGCGGGCCAGGGTCTGTTCCAGCAAGGCCACAGGCTGGAAGGCGGCCAGCGCGTAGAGATACCGTCGTTCTTCTTGCGGTGTGGCCGTCTTGTGAAAGCGGGCGAGGAAGTCTTCGTACCTGGCCGCGTCGCCGACGTGGGCCAGGATGGCGATGAGGCTGGGCAGCAGGTTGGGGTCAACTGCGGTTGGCTGCGTGAGCGACGTGCTGTAGAGATCCTTGGCCCTGGCTTGAATCGTGGCGTCGTTGCCGATGGTGCCGATTGCCCGCAGCAGGTCGGCGCGCAGTTGCTTGGTCAATTCGCTTTCGCCGGACTTGGGCGTCCAGACCAATTCGGCCACGGTTGGGCCGACCCGGTCCCGCACCAGCGCTTCCAGCTTCGGCCGGTCGGCAGACTGAATAATCCGGTTCAAGGTGTGGAACGAGTCAATCAGTACCGCCCAGACGTTTTTGTCTCGCTCGCCTCGGAATTTGGCGGTGAGGTCCAGATAGTCAGGGAGTGACATGAGGCCGGCGACCGTCGTGGCCCAGGCGTCGTTGACCAGGTTGAACCGCTCGATCGCCGCCAGTTTCTCCGGTTCCTGCAGGAGGCGCACAAGCAGATCCGGCGCATAGCGGACCCGATAGAATCCGTGGCCCCCTTCGTTGACCAGCGCCGACTCGAAGCTGGCAGGGATGTCCAGATGCGTCGGTTGTTCGGTCAAGAGCAGGCGATGGGTCCGGCTCTCTCCCTTGGCGGTGATGCGCACTTGCAGCGGCACGTGCCAGGTTCGGGCCGCCTGCTGCGGGGTGGGAGTCTCGGCATCGGACAGATAGGTGAAGTGCTGCTGTGTGACGCGCAGGCGGGCCCCGTCGAGTGTGACGTTGATCACGGGATAGCCGGGCTGAAAGATCCAGCCGTCCATCAGATCGGGAATCGGCTGTTGCGCCGCCTGTCCCAGCGCGATCCAGAGATCGCCCGTGTCGGCGTTCTTGTAGGCGTGGGTGCGCAGATATTGCCGGACCCCGTCGCGGAAGACCTCGGGGCCGATGTGCTGCTCCAACATGCGGAGGACCGAGGCGCCTTTTTCATAGGTCAGCACGTCGAACATGGCATCGGCATCTTTGGGCGCGCGGACCGGATATTCGATGGGCCGCGAGCTGCGCAACCCGTCCATGGCAAAGGCCGCCGCGCGTGACACGCTGAAGGTGGTCCACCGTTGCCACTCCGGCTTCCAGGCGTCCACGGCCAGCACTTCCATGAAGGTGGCGAAGGCTTCGTTGAGCCAGAGACCGTTCCACCAGGCCATGGTGACGAGATCGCCGAACCACATGTGGGCGTTTTCGTGCGCCACCACGTCGGCGATCCGCTCCAGCTCCGTATGGGTGGCGGCCTGTTCGTCCACGAGCAGAGCCGTTTCGCGGAAGGTGATGGCGCCCAGGTTTTCCGTGGCGCCGGAGGCGAAATCCGGGATGGCCAGGAGGTCCAGCTTGTCGCCTGGATAGGGGAGGCCGTAGTAGCCTTCGAAAAACTTGAGCGAGAAGGAACCGATTTCACGGCCGAAGGGTGCGAGCCGTTGCTTGCCGGGGACGGACCAGACGCGCAGGGGAGTCTTGCCGATGATCACCGGCTCCGAGGCTTCCAGCTTGCCCACGACGAAGGCCACCAGATACGTGGACATGGGGATCGTGTCGGCGAAGCGCAAGACCTTCTTGCCCTGTTCGATCCGCTCGGCGGTCACGGCGGTGTTCGAAATGGCGGTGAGCGCCGGATCAATGACGAGGGTTGCGGCGAAGACCGCCTTGAAATCCGGCTCGTCCCAACAGGGAAAGGCACGTCTGGCATCGGTGGCCTCGAACTGCGTGGCTGCCAGGGTTCGGGTTTCCCCGGACGGATCCTGATAGGTGCTGCGGTAGAAACCGCGCAGCTTGTCGTTCAACGTGCCCGTGAACGTGAGGCTGAGCTTCCAGATCCCAGGCGCGATGGTTTCGGGAAGAGTTATCCGGCACCGTTCCGCCGCTCCCTCCGTCTGAACGAGCCCCGCAAATGATCGGCCGGAATCCTGAGATAGCGTCGCCTCGATGATCTCCAGTTCAACCGCGTTCAGGAGAAGCTCGGTCGTCGGCTCCTTGACCGTGACCGTTACGGTTTCGGTGCCGGCAAAAGTGGAGGCCGACAGATCCGGCTCGAGATGGATGTCGTAGCGGGTCGGAATGACGTGGCGAGGCAAACGATATTGGTCCACTCGGTTCCTCTCTTCTGTTGGCATGTATGGATGGAGGGATTCACCGTTCTCTTCCTGGGGTCGTTCGACGAGCCCTGCGAGGGCATTCGATCCGGACGAATTCACCACCAGGCCGATGCCCAAAAGTCTGACGATCGCTCCGATTATCGCGGAGAGCGAAGCGAGCGCGCTGCGGCGGGTCATGGATCTGCGAAGGAGAGAGGGTATGCCAAGAACGCCGGCGATCCGATGGAGCATACGTGCTAGCTCATCGCTTCTCTATCTGCCGTACCTCGACTCCTTGCTGGGTTCCTACGATCAAGATGTCCGTTCGGCCCACGAACAGTCCGGTTTCGACCACGCCGGGAATCTCGTTGAGCCTGGCTTCGAAACCGGCCGGATCGCCGATGCGCGGGACGTGCAAATCCAGGATGTAGTGGCCCGCCTCGCTTTTGTACGGCACGCCGTCCTTCTCGCGCAGCAGGACCTTCCCTCCGTAGCCGAAGGCGGCGCTGACTTGTTGGAGTTGGCGTTCGGTGCTGCGCCAGCCGAAGACCGCAACCTCGATGGGCAAGGGAAAGGTCCCGCCCAGAGCCGGTACGCGCTTGGACGCATCCACCACGACGATGAACTGCTTGGCGGCTGCCGCGACGATTTTTTCCCGCAGCAACGCGCCCCCGCCGCCCTTGATCAAATTCAGTTGCGGGTCCACTTGATCCGCCCCGTCGATGGCTACATCGATCTGCCAGGCGTCGTCATGGTTCAGCAGCGCGATGCCCTGCTTTTTGGCCAGCTCGGCTGTCTCGGTGGAGGTCGGTACGCCCGTGATGGCCAGACCCGCCCGGACCTTTTCCCCCAGCGCCAAGACGACATGCTTGGCGGTCGAGCCGGTGCCCAAGCCGACGATTTGTCCGTGGAGGACATACCCGACGGCCGCTTCGGCGGCCCGGCGCTTGAGTTGTTCGGCTTGTTCCGGAGTCGTCATGCGGCCTGGGCTTGCCGCATTTGGCCCGCCAGCGAAGCGGCGCCCAGCAGCGCGGTTTTCGGATTCATAATGACGCGCACGGGAATCGCATTGAGCAGGGCCTTGTACCGGCCCTTCGCCGCGAAGGCCTTCATGAAGGTCCCGTCTTTCAGCTTGGGGATCAGCTTGGGCGCGATGCCTCCGCCCACATAGAGGCCGTTCAAGGCCAACGCTTTCAAAGCCAGGTTCCCCGACTCCGATCCGTAGATGGAGGCGAACAGGTCCAAGGCCTGCTGGCACAGTTCCGACTGCCCGGCCAGCCCCACCTCGGCGATCACCGCCGCCGGGTCGCCGACCTTCATCCGCTCCGCCAGCCAGGTCGGTTCGTTGTGTTTGGCGTCGCGCAGGAACTCGTAGATCGCATGCAGGCCGGCCCCGGAGAGCACCCGTTCGTAGCTCACGTGCAGGTAGCTGGCGCGCAGATGGCGGAGCAGATCGATTTCCAGATCGCTCGTCGGCGCGAAGGAGGCATGCCCTCCCTCGGACGGCATGGGATGGTAGGCGGTGCCGTCCCCATAGAGGATGGCCTCGCCCAGTCCCGTGCCCGCGGCGATCAGCGCCATGGCGGTTGTCGGTTGGGCTTGGCTGCGCGACGCAGCACCCGCGTTCAGCACCGTGAACTCCTCCGGCCGCAGCACCAGCAGGCCGTATGCCGTGGCTTCCAAATCGTTCAGGAGCCGGACCTGTTTGGCCTTGAGGTGTGCGGCGAGAGCCGTTCCGTCCAGCACCCAGGGAAGATTCGTCGTCTTGCAGCGATTGTCGATGATCGGCCCGGCTACCCCGAAACACGCGGCGTCGATGACGGGCGGCTCTTCCGGAACGGGCGGGGGCGCGTCGGCCGCTTCGGTCGGCGGTTCTTCTTCTG